>NZ_JBEPAA010000007.1:56777-194305 GCF_040298365.1 Kitasatospora sp. NPDC001603 | reverse complement strand
GGTGATCTCGCCGAAGCCGGCCGCGGCGTTCGCCTCCAGCGTCCGGCGCAGCTCCGGCTCCAGGAAACGGCTCTTCAGCGAGCCGCGCCACTCGGGCGGCGGGGCGGCCGGGGCCGCGGCGGCCCCCGCGCCGACCCCCGGCGGCGCCAGCGCCGCCCAGCCGCCGACCACCCCGCAGGGCGCGGTGAGCGGCCTCTACGGCGAGGAGCCGGGCGCCCGTTCCCCCGCCGCCCCGCGGGCCACCGCGGAGCCGCTCACCAGGGCCGCGATCGTCGAGCGGGCGCAGAGCTGGCTCGCCCAGAAGGTCCCGTACAGCATGAGCCGCTTCTGGTCCGACGGCTACCGCCAGGACTGCTCCGGCTTCGTCTCGATGGCCTGGGGCCTGGACGGCAGCCAGACCACCTGGACACTGCCCGACTTCGCCGACCGGATCACCAAGGCGGACCTCCAGCCCGGCGACATCCTGATCTACAACAACCCGGCCAACCCGCAGGCCGGCTCGCACGTGACCCTCTTCGGCGGCTGGACGGACTCCTCCCGCACCCGCTACCTGGCGTACGAGCAGACCTCCCCCGGCACCACCCGGCGGGACACCCCGTACGCCTACTGGAGCAACTCCGCCTCGTACCTCCCGTACCGCGCCAAGGCGCTCTCCACCACCGGCAGCAGCAACGACGGCGCCGGCTCTGCGTCGACCGCCTTCCCGGGCGCCGACAAGTTCGGCCCCGGGGCGAACAACGCCCACGTCACCGAGCTCGGCCGGATGCTGGTCGAGCGCGGGGGCGGCCGGTTCTACACCGAGGGCCCCGGCCCGCGCTGGGGCGAGGCCGACCGGAAGGCCACCGAGGCCTTCCAGCTCGCCCAGGGCTGGCGCGGCAGCGAGGCCGACGGCCTGCCCGGCAAGGACACCTGGAACTACCTGGTCGCCCACAAGGGCCGCGACATCCCCGCCGCCGCCACCCGGCTCCCCCCGCCCCCGGTCACCCCCGGCGGCGACACCGCGGTGCCCGCCTTCCCGGGCGGCGACCGGTTCGCCCCGGGCGCCGACAACGCGTCCGTGACGCGGCTCGGCGAGCAGCTGGTCCGCAGGGGCTTCGGCCGGTTCTACACCGAGGGCCCCGGCCCGCGCTGGGGCGAGGCCGACCGGCTGGCCGTCCAGGCCTTCCAGCTCGCCCAGGGGTGGAGCGGCGCCGAGGCGGACGGCTACCCCGGGCCGGACACCTGGCACCGGCTGTTCGCGCCCTAGCCCTCCCGGTGCCCGCCCTCCAGGGGAAGGCCGGGCGGGCGGCCCGACATCCAGTGGAAGAGACCCATCGCCACGCTGGTCGCCAGGTTGAAGCTGGAGACGCCGGGCTGCATCGGCACCGCGACCAGCCGGTCCGCCCGCGCCTTCAGCTCTGCCGAGACCCCGTGCCGCTCGGTACCGAAGGCCAGCAGCGCGTCGTCCGGCAGGGCCACCGTCCGGATGTCCGAGCCCTCCGGGTCCAGCACGTACAACGGGCCGGCGGGCAGCTCGGGCAGCTCCAGCCGCTCGACGGCGGTGGCGAAGTGCAGGCCGGCGCTGCCCCGCACCACGTTCGGGTGCCAGGGGTCCAGGTCCCCCGTGGTCACCACGCCGGTGGCGCCGAAACCGGCCGCCAGCCGGATCACCGCGCCCACGTTGCCCAGGTTGCGCGGATTCTCCAGCAGCACGACCGGCGCCGTCCGGGGCCGCCGGCCGAGGGCCGCCAGGTTGGCCGCGCTGGTCGGGCGCCCGGCCAGCGCGACCACCCCGGTGGGGTGCAGCCTGGGCACCAGCGTCCGCAGCGCCGCCTCCGGCAGCTCCACGGCCAGGGCGGCCACCGCGGGGGCGACGTCCTCGGCCAGCTCGGCGGCGAGCGCCAGCAGCGCGGCCCGGTCGGCGGTCAGCACCTGCCGGACGTCCCCACCGAAGCGCAGCGCGTGCTTGAGCGCGTGGAACCCGTCCAACAGCACCGTGTCCGGCGCCGCCGCGCCCGCCCGCCACTCCCGCACCCGCTCGTCGTCCATGACGCCCACTCTGCCACCCCCGCCCCACCGCCCCCGCCGGGGCGGCCGACCGCCGGCCGAGGCCCGCAGGTGCCCGGCCCGCCACGCCGCTCCGACCGGCGCTCCACGACGTGCCCGCAGCGTGCCCGCCGGCCCGCCGGACGGCTACCGCCCGACCGCCCGCGGCTACCGCGCCGTGGACTCCTGCGCGCGCTGCGCCGGGGTGGCCGAGGCGCCCCCGCGCAGCGCGCGCTCCAGGTCCTTCAGCGCCTGGAGCAGCAGCCGGCTGCTGGTCCGGACGACATCGCGCTGGACGCTCGCCGGCGCCTGCGCCAGCCGGTCCTCCAGCCCGCGCTGCGCCTCCCGCACGGCGTCGAACTCCACCGGGCGGTCGGTGAGCAGCGCGGCCGCCGCGAGCGCGGTGGCCAGCCGCAGTTCCTCGGCGAACTCGGCGGCGCCCGGCACCGGGTCGGCGTCGGCGGTGGGCAGGTGGGCCTCCAGCAGCACGGCGACCCGGCCCAGGTGGCCGACCGCCGCCCGGGCCCGGTCCAGCTGGCGGCGGCTCACCCCGGGCAGCCCGGAGGCGTGCCGGCCGGGCTCGGCGTCGGCCCGCTGCATCGCCTGGAGCAGCTCGGACCGGGCCTCCCGGGAGTCCAGCAGCGCCGAGCGGACCTCCCGCCCGCGCGGGGCGCCCGGGTCCTCGTAGACGGCGAGCACCGCGGCCGCGTAGCGCCCGGCGGCGGCCAGCCACTCGGCCAGCCGCTCGCCGAGCCGGGCGGTCTGCCAGGTGGGGAAGAGCGCGTAGGCGAGCAGCGCGACGGAGCCGCCGAGGAAGGTCAGTCCGACCCGCTCGAAGGCGGTGACCAGCGGGTTCCCCTCCTGGAGGCCGAGCAGGAAGACGACGTAGGAGGAGATGCAGACCGTCATCAGCGCGTAGCCGGTGCGCAGGGTGAGGTACGCGCCGCCGATGCAGAGCACCGCGAGCGCGGCCAGCACCCACTCGCCGGGGTGGGCCAGCTGCACGACCAGGGTGGAGACCGCGACGCCGACCATCGTCCCGGCCAGCCGGGCCACGCCCCGGCTGTAGGTCTGCGCGAAGTCGGGCCGCATCACCATGGCGGCGGTCATCGGGGCCCAGTAGCCGTGCTCGAAGCCGAGCAGCCGGGCGAGCAGGTAGGCGAGCACCACGACCGCGGTGAGCCGGACGGCGTGCTGGAACACCGCCGAGTGCGGCTGGAGCTGGCGCCGCACCGCTCGCAGGGCGACCGGCAGCATCCGGGAGAGCGGCGGTTTGAGCAGCGCCCCGCCGGCGCCGACCACCGGCGTGCTGATGGTGTCCTCGTCGCCGCGCTCCAGGGCGTCCGCGGCCTTGCGCAGCAGCCCGGCCAGCCGGCGGGCGGCCCGTCGGCTGGCGCCCTGCAGCTCCGGCCCGTCGGCCGGCGCGGCCAGCGTGAGCGCCGGTGCGGAGCGGGGCAGCTGCAGCGGATCACCGGTGCGGACGGCCCGCGCCAGCGCGTCCATCGCCTCGGCGGCGGCGGCCAGCACGGCCCGGGCCCGGTCCCGCTCGGGCCCCTCCTCGGGGGCGCCGACCTTGGGGTCGGCGATCGCGGCCAGGGTCGGGCGGACCCGCTCGGCGATGCCGCGCAGCCCGCGCAGCTCGGGCGGCCGGCGGCGGTCCTGCCAGGGCGTCAGCGCGGCCGCGTGCCGGGCCGTCATGAACGGCGCCGGGTCGACGTGCGCGGTCGGGTCCTGGCGCAGCCGCCGGGCGTAGTCGGCGAGTTCGGCGTAGGTGTCGGCCAGCGCCTCGCGCTGGGCGGTCCAGCTGCCGATCGGCCAGAACGTGATGACGGCCGCCTGGACGACGCCGCCGAGGGCGCAGACCAGCCCGTGGCCGAGCGCGGCGGGCACGCTGACCGGGAGCTGGACCACGACCAGCATGACCGAGAGGGTGTTGGCGGCGACCACCCCGGCGGTCGGCCCGATCGCCCAGGCGAGGCCCGCCCCGAAGGACCAGACCGCGAGCAGCACCGGGAACGCCCCGTACACCCCGGCCGCCAGGTACCCGAGGAAGGTACTGGTGCCGAGACCGATCCCGGCCGCGACGGCGAGCGTGGGCCGGGGGCGGAAGCTGCGCTGGAAGGTGGCCGTCCCGGCGATGAACGCGCCCATCGCGGCCGAGGTGGCGAGCCGGGGCCCGCCCAGGGCCAGGGTCGGGAAGAGCACCAGGGCGACGGCGACGGCCCCGCGGGCCGCGCGTTTGGGGTCGGTGAGCGCCCGGTCCAGGGTCAGTCCGGTCCGCGCGGTGTCTCGGAGTGCGGCAAACCAGGACATGGCGGTCAGCTTAGGGGAGCGGCTCCCTCCGGGAGCGCAGGCTCCCGGCACGCGCCACCAGGCTCCGGGACCGTACCGCCAGGCCACCGACGTGCGCGGCGGCCCAGCGCAGCACCCCGGTCGGCAGGAAGACCGCGTCCGCCGCGACCATCGCCAGCGAGAACACCGGCAGCCCCAGCAGCACCGCGATCCCCAGGTGTTCGGCCATCATCACCGCCAGCAGCACGTTCTTGATCCGCCGGTCGACCAGCGTGAACGGGAACGCCACCTGGAGCAGCACCGTCCCGTAGGAGACCAGGAAGACCGGCAGCAGGGCCGAGCCGACCAGCCCGGACAGCCCCGGCCAGGGCGTGAAGTAGTCCAGGTGCAAGGGGTAGTAGAGCGCGGTGCCGTCCTGCCAGCGCGAGCCCTGCACCTTGTACCAGCCGGCCGTGGCGTAGATCAGCACCACCTCGGCGGCGATCACCAGCATCGCGCAGTTGTGCACCATGTTCGCCAGCGCGTCCAGCACCGCGCGCGGCTCGCCGTCCGGCCGCAGCCGCCCGAGCAGCCACCAGAGCGCGGCCACCGCCCACAGGCCCCAGAACACCGGCGCCCAGCCGACGTGCGGGAAGGTCGCGGCCGTCCAGGTCAGGCTGTCCCCGGAGAAGTCGCCGAGCTGGCAGACCAGCAGCACCGCCCCCAGCACCGCCCAGAGCAGCACCCCGCTCCGGCCGGGGGCCGGCCGCCGGGCGTCCAGCGACCAGACCCGCGCGCAGCGGGTGAAGACCAGGTAGACGGCCATCAGGTGGACGACGTTGTCGCCGCCGTCGCCGAGGAAGACGTTGCGGTTCTGCAGCGACAGCACGGTGACCAGGAACAGCACGGTGCTCGCCCTGGTCCGCCAGCCCAGCAGGACGGCGAGGGCGGCCAGCACCGCCAGGTGGTAGACCAGCTCGAACCAGAGCCGCCCGCCGAACCACGGCAGCACCGTCAGCGCGCCGTTGTCCGCCAGCAGCCGCTCGGCCAGGTCGAGCGACCACGGCGAGGTGTCGCCGTAGAGCACCCGCCGGTGGGGCCACTCGCGCAGCAGGAAGGCCAGCCAGACCAGGCCGAAGCCGATCCGCACCGCGGCCGCCTGGTGGCGCCCGAGCGCCTGACCGGTGAACGCCGCGAGGGCCCGCCCGAGGGCGGCGCGGGGGCCCGCACCGGGCCGTCCGGGGGCCGGGAGCGCCGGCGCCTCCGGCCGCGGCTGCCGGGGGATCCCGTCGAGCAGCTCCGGCCCGACCGTCGGGGGCACGTCGCTCACCCGAGCCCCCGGAAGTCCTCGTCGCCCACCGGCCACCACGGCAGCTCGCGGACCTTCGGCGCGGGCGGCGCGGCCTCCCCGCTCCAGTCCGGCGGCGGGACGGTGGCGGCCGTCACCCGGAACTCGATCTGCAGGATCCGCTCGCCGTCGACGCTCCGGCCGATCCGCTGCAGCGCGATCCGCTTCAGGTACTGCTCGGCCAGCTTGCCGCGCGGGTTGGTCAGCGAGTCGTCCTGCGCGCTGTGCGAGCCCTCGTAGAAGTCCCAGGCCCGGCGGAGCAGGTTCTGGTCGGCGTGGCTGGGCGCGGGGTTGCCGCGGATCGCCGCGACGTCCCGGGCGGTCAGCCCGGTCCAGTCGTGGGTCCTGGTCGCACCGCCGTCCGCGACCGTGCGCACCCGGGCGTCCAGACTGACGTTCTGCTGGAGCGGGTTGGGGGCGAACAGCTTCCAGTTCTGCTCGAACTCCGGGTACACCAGGCCGTCGACCTGCTCCCGGTACTCCCGGGAGGCCGAGTTGGCCGGGGCCACGTGCAGGAACACCGCGGCGAGGAAGAGCCCGGTGCCCGCGACCAGCACCGCGCCGGCCACCCCGAGCACGGCCAGGGCCGGCCCCGACCAGGGCCGCCCGGCGGGCGGCGCCCCGGTGTCCTCGGTCCCGGCCATGGCATCGTCTCCCCAGCCTCCGGCCGGGAGGGTCCCACCCTGCCGGACGTACGCCGCCGGTCCCGTCCCGGCTCGGTCGAGCGCCCATCCTGCCCTACCCGGGCGCCGGCGGTCCCGGCGGCGGGGGAGGCGGCCGCACCGCGCCCCCGGGGGACGGACTAGAGGACGAAGGCGTCCCGGCCGTCGCTGCTCACCATCGGGCGCCCGGCCGACTCCCACGCGTACATCCCGCCGTCCACGTTGACCGCGTCCCGGCCGTTCTGCACCAGGTACTGGACGACCTGCGCGGAGCGCCCGCCGACCCGGCAGAGCACGTAGAGCCGCTCGTCCGGCAGCTCGGCGAGGCGGGCGATCACCTGGCCCATCGGGATGTGCAGCGCGCCGTCCACGTGGCCGGCGTCCCACTCGTCCTGCTCCCGGACGTCCAGCAGGGCGGCCTCGGCGGGGACGGCGGCGGCTTCGGCGGTGGGGATCTGCGGGAACATCGTCTGACTCTCCTGGGGCTCGGTCCGGTGGGCCCCATTGTCTCCCACCGGCTGCCCGCCGAGCAGCCGTTCCAGCTCGGCCTGCTGGGCCGCGGCCTTGGCCAGCAACTGGTCGGCGAGCTCCTCCAGCAGCCCGTCCGGGTCCTGCGGGGCGAGCGCGAGCAGCTGGCCCATCGCGGTGTTCTCCAGCCTGACCTGCTCGGTGGCGGTCTCGGCGATCTTGGCGGTGAGCCACTCCAGCCGCCGGCGCAGCCAGCCGAGCCGGTCCGGGGCGTCCACCGCGGGCGCCGCCTCGGGGGCGGTGGACCACTCGGCGGCCAGGCCCTCCAGGGCCTCGGTGTCGCCGTACGCGTAGGCCTCGTTGACCCGGGCGATGAAGGCCGCCCGGCGCAGCTGCTCGGCCGGGTCGGTGGTCAGGTCGGGGTGGGCGCGGCGGACGAGCTCGCGGTAGACCCGCTGGGCGTCCCGGCCGGGCCGCACCCGGGCCGGCGCGGCCGGCGGCGCGGTGGCCGCGTCCTGCTCCTGCACGCTGTCGAACAGCGCGTCCAGATCGGGGAGTTCGTCCACCCGCAGGCGCGCCTCGGCGGCCCGCCGGAGGTCCTCGGGGTGCCCGGTCCGGGTGGCCACCGTCTCGGCGATCAGCGCGTCCAGCTCGTCCAGCCGGGCGTAGAGCGGGCCGAGGAGCTGATGGTGGATCAGCGCGAAGTTGTCGATCTCGACCCGCAGCGTCTGCGTGTCGACGTCCATGGTCAGCCAGGCGAGTTCGGCGGCGGCGACCCGCTCCTCCAGCTCCTGCTGCTCCGGATCCGTCCAACGGGCGGGGCTCTGCGCGGTCACGTCTCGCCTCTGTCTCGTCCTGCCGGCTCGTCCTGCTGCCGTGCCCTCCGCCGTACCGGGAGCGGCACGCCCGCCCCGCGGGGCGGCCCGGCCTGCCACCCTACCTCCGTGCGCGCTGCTCCTCCCGGGTGGACGAGGAGCGCGGCCGGCGGCGCACACCCGTGCCGCTCAACTGATACTGATGAATCTCCCCGTTTCGCTATCGAGCCCGGCCCGGTCCGTGCTTCGCTGGTACGCACAGCGTGCCTCCTCCAGAGAGACGGCCACCTCCAGGCGTGGCGGCCAGGCGGGAGCAGACCGAATCCATGGTGGACGAGCCCAACTCAACACCGCGTCCGGCGGCCGGCACGGCCGGGTCCGGGGCCTTACCGGGCGACCAGCCCTCAGGGGTGGTCGCGCTGGTCCGGCTCGCCCTCGTCCTGGTCGACCGGACGGGCCGGATCGCGCAGTGGAGCAGGTCCGCCGAGGAGTTGTTCGGGCACCGCGCCGACGTCACCCACGACCGGCCCGCCTCCGGCCTGCTGCCGGCCGTCGAGCCGCGCAGCGTCCCCGGCCCGGCCGCCGCCCCCGCCGTCCGGCACCGCCGCGACGCGCTGGACACCCTGGCCGAGCTGACCTCCGGCGGCCGTCCGTGGGCCGGGCAGATGCCGGTCGTCGACCGCGAGGAGCACCTGCGCGACGTGCTCTGGTGGGCCTATCCGCTGGCCGGCCGGACCGGCGGGCTGCTGGCCCTGGCCGCCGACGCCCGCCCGCTGCGCTCCACCGGGCCGCGGCTCGCGCTCGGCGAGCGCCTGCTGCCGTTCGCCGCCACCCCCGCCGCCCGGGGCGGCTTCCACCGGCTCACCGCCGCCCTCACCGCGCCCGGCCGCCCGGTGCCCGAGCCGCTCGCCCGGCTGCTGCCGGCCGGCTCCGGCGACCGCCCGGCCGCGCTGCTCGACGCGCTCGCCCGGGCCGGTCTGCCCGCCCTGCGGCTGGACGCCGGCACCGTGCTCCCCGTACTGCCGGCCGATCCGCAGGCCGGCACCGCGCACGCGGCGGCGGGCATCGGCCGCCGCTACCCGACCGCCCAGCAGCGGGCCGCCCGGCTCGGCCCGCCCCCGCAGCCCGAGCAGCCCACCCCCGGCCGGCGGCCGGCCGGTCCACTGCCCGTCCAGCGCGAGGCCGCCGACCGGCCCGCCGCCCCGGCCGCCCGGCCCGCCGGCGCCGCGGGCGCGGCCTCGGCGGCCGCCCCGGCCGTCCCCGCCCCGCCCAGAGGAGGCGCCACCATCGAGCAGGCCGCCGTCGAGTCGTCCGCCCCCGGGCATCTGGTCCACCGCGGTGACCAGGCCCCGCCCGGCGCCGTCCCCTCCCCCGCCGAGGCACCGTGCGGCCCGGGCGCCGCGTCGGGCGCCACCGCGTCGGGCGGCCGGCTCTCCCCGTTCCTGACCAACGGCCAGGCCGGGGAACAACTGGCCCTGCTGGGCGAGGTCGGCGGCAAGGTCGGCACCACCCTGGACCTCGGCTTCACCGCGCGCGAGCTCTGCCAGGTGCTCGTCCCCCGGGTCGCCGACTTCGCCTGCGTCGACCTGGTGGACGGCCTGATCTCCGACTCCGAGCTACCCGAGGCCCGGCCGGACGACGACACCATGCTGCGCCGGGTCGCCCTGGCCAACAACGACTCGACCGGCGAGTGGGACCACGTCCTCGCCGAGGGCTCGCTGGTCGCGATGCCCCGGCACACCCCGCCCGGGATGGCCCTCCAGCTGAACCAGCCGGTCCTGGTCCCGGTGATCAGCGAGGACGTCGCGGTCGACTACGCCGCCGCGCTGGGCGGTGTCCGGCTCGCCCCGGTGGTCTCCGGCCGCTCGATGCTGGTCGTGCCGCTCTCCGCCCGGGGCACCGTGCTCGGCATCCTCAAGCTGCTCCGGCTGCCCGACCGCGCCCCCTTCGACGAGGGCGACGCCGCCACCCTCAAGGAGCTGGCCGCCCGCGCCGCGCTCTCGCTGGACAACGCGCGGCTGCACCGCGCCGAGTCCAAGGTCGCCACCGTCCTGCAGCGTTCGATGATCCCGACCCGCCCGCCGCAGATCCCCGGCGTGCAGATCGCCCACCGCTACCTGCCGGGCGACTCCAAGGCCGAGGTCGGCGGGGACTGGTTCGACGCGATCCAGCTGCCCGGCAGCCGGGTCGCCCTGGTGGTCGGCGACGTGATGGGCCACGGCCTGCACTCGGCCGCCGCGATGGGCCGCTTCCGCACCGCGATGCAGACCCTCGCCGCCCTGGACCTGCCGCCCGGCCAGCTGCTGCGCCACCTGGACAACCTGGCCCAGAAGCTCGGCGACGACCATCTGGCCACCTGCCTGTACGCGGTCTACGACCCGATCAACCGGACCTGCGAGCTGGCCAGCGCCGGCCACGTCCCGCCGGTGCTGGTGCACCCGGACGGCACCGGCGAGCTGCTGGAGATCCCGGCCGGCGCGCCGATCGGCGTCGGCGGGGTGCCGTTCGTCGCCAAGACCATCGACGTCTCGGACGGCTCGATGCTGGTGCTCTGCACCGACGGCCTGGTCGAGGTCAGGGGCGGCGACATAGGTACCGGGCTGGCCGCGCTCTGCGGCAATCTGATCGACCCGCAGCGCAGCCCCGAGGAGGCCTGCGACGTCGTCCTGGACCGGCTGCACTCGGACGACCGCAAGGACGACGTCGCCCTGCTGGTGGCCCGCTTCGACGGCGTCGCGCCGACCGAGGTGGCCACCTGGGACCTCACCGTGGACCACCGTGAGGTCGGCCGGGCCCGCGCACTGGTGCGCGAGCAGCTGACCGGCTGGCACCTGGAGGGGCTCCGCGACACCACCGAGCTGCTGGTCAGCGAACTGGTGACGAACGCCGTCCGGGTCGCCCGGGACCGCGTCCAGCTCCAGCTGATCCGGGTGGACAAGCTGCTGGTCGAGGTCAGCGACGACAACCACAACCTGCCGTCGCTGGAGCCCGCCGAACAGCTCGGCGAGACCGGCCGCGGCCTGACGCTGGTCACCAAGCTCGCCGAGCGCTGGGGCACCGCCCGCAAGGCGGTCGGCAAGGTGGTCTGGTTCGAACTGCCGCTACCGCCCCCCGGCTGAGCGCCGGGTGCGGGCCCCCGCCCGCGCCCGGCCGACCGGCCCCGCCGGACAGCTCCGTGACGCCCCGCACCGGGCCCCGGGCCGTCCCCTAGGGGATCGCCGCGCCCGCCGACCGCCGGCGCCGGGCCTCCGTGGCCACCTCGATCGAGGCGGCCGCGGCCACCGAGGCCGCCGCGCCGACCCCGGCCAGCACCCGCGGCCAGAAGTCCCCGAACACCTCCACCGAGACGGCGATCAGCAGCGCGGTGATCACCGCGACGACGTGCTCCAGGCCCGCCAGGTTCGGCAGCACGACCGCCTCACCGACCATCAGCGCGACCACCACACCGGCCGTGAACCATGCCCGGCAGCGGAACGCGATGCAGATCGCCAGCGCCACCACCGCCGCCGAGGGACCGGTGTCCCGGACGTACGCCACCCACCTCGGGAAGCCGAACATGTGGTCCGGACCGATCGCCACACCGACCCGGGCGAACAGCGTCCCGGCCAGCGTGCAGGCGTAGGCCACCACCAGGGTGAGCCGCCGTCCGAGCACGATCTCGGCGATCCCGAAGACCACGAACACCTGGGCCAGCGCCCCCCAGACCGGCAGGTCCAGCGCCGGCACGTACAGCGAGAGCGGTGTGCGCAGCAGCGAGACGTCCAGCGGCAGCGCCGCCTTCACCACCCCGATCCGGGTGACGAACCGCTCGCCGCCCGGCAGGTGCTGCACGATGCTGAACAGCAGGATCAGCGCGGTCGCCGCCGTCGACAGCGGAACGGCGGCGAACTTCTTCGCCACCAGCCGGTCCCGGACCGTCCCGAACAACGTCCCCCACTCGGCGACAGCGGCCGCACCGGCAATAGCCAGCGGCCCCTTTCGCACGCCCCCCGCGTGGGTCCTGTAAATCACAACCGTCTCTCCAAATCCCCGAAGCCGCGAACGCCTTCTCGACCACTCCAACATTAGAAGCCGGTTAATGAATCCACATCGGCATAAAAGTGGAGCGGCCTCATCCTCTGGGGGGAGAGAAACCCCGGTAGCTCCCCCCATCCGGACGACCGGCCCCCTCCGCCCCCCGGCGGAGGGGTTACCCCTTCCCGTCCCGCGCGGCCGCCGGCGGGCGGGGCGCCGTGCCGGCGCTCCCCGCGTGCCGGCGACGGAACAGGGCGGGCAGGCTCGGCGCGGTGATGAAGCCCTCGGCGCGCGCGCTGGCGATGCCGATGCGCGGAATCTCGCTGCTCTTCTCGAACAGCAGATAGCGCGGTTCCCAGATCGGCCGGTACTTGGCGTTGGCCCGGTACAGCGATTCGATCTGCCACCAGCGCGAGAAGAAGCCCAGCACCGAGCGCCAGAGCCGGAGCACCGGCCCCGCGCCGAGGCGCGATCCCCGCTCGAAAACGGAACGGAACATTGCGAAGTTCAACGACACCCGGGCCAGCTGGACCTCCTCGGCGCGCTGCAGGAGTTCGATCACCATGAACTCCATCAGGCCGTTCTCGGTGTCCCGGGCCCGGCGCATCAGGTCCAGCGAGAGCCCGTCCGCGCCCCACGGCACGAAGCTCAGCAGCGCCTTCAGCTCGCCGTCCCCGTCGTGGCACTCCAGCATCACGCAGCGCCCGTCGCCCGGGTCGCCGAGGCGGCCGAGGGCCATCGAGAAGCCGCGCTCGGTCGCGCCGTCGCGCCACTGGTCGGCCTTGGCCACCAGCTGGGCCATCTCGCACTCGGGGATGGACTCGTGGCGGCGGATCCGCACGGTGTACCCGGCCCGCTTGACCCGGTTGTAGGCCTGGCGGACCACCCGCATCGCCCGGCCGTCCAGCGAGAACTCGTCCAGCTCGACGATCGCCTCGTCACCGAGTTCCAGCGCGTCCAGCCCGTGCCGGGCGTAGATCACCCCGGCCTCCTCGGAGGCGCCCATCACGGCCGGCGCCCAGGCGTGCTCGCGGGCCTCGGCCAGCCAGGCGTCGATCGCGCCGGGCCAGGCCTCCGGGTCCCCGATCGGGTCGCCCGAGGCCAGCGAGACCCCGCCGACCACCCGGTAGGTCACCGCCGCCTTGCCGCTGGGGGAGAAGACCACCGCCTTGTCCCGGCGCAGCGCGAAGTAGCCCAGCGAGTCCCGGTCGCCCTGCTTCTCCAGCAGGCCGCGCAGCCGCTCCTCGTCCTCCGGGGTCAGCAGCTCCTTGTCCTTGGGGCTGCGGAACGCCACGTAGAGCACCAGCAGGAAGAGCACCCCGCCCATCGCGTTGATGACGGCGTTGACCCAGGTGGGCGCGGAGATCACGGAGCGCAGGTGCTCGGAGGGCGTGATGGTGATCATCCGGCCGACCGAGTAGCGGAAGAGGTCCCAGAATCCGGCGCCCTGGGCGCCGTTGTTCGCCCAGACCAGCAGCGCGCCGACCACCCCGCCGAAGGCCAGGCCGCCGACGAAGGTGGCCGCCGCGGTCTTCGGGTTGGAGCTGTCGCCCTTGGAGGTGAACTCCTTCCGCCCGACCAGCAACGCCAGCACGAACGCGCAGGTCAGCACGGTGGAGATGTAGTTGAGCGGGTGCCGGTTGAAGCGCTCGTCGGGCAGCGCCATGGCGGCCACGTAGAGGAACGCGAACAGCCCCGCCAGCGCGATGTTGAAGATCCACGCGGCCCGCTTGCGCCGACGCATCGCGATCGCCAGGAAGACCGACAGCACCGCGGTGCTCAGCCCGGCCGTCATCAGGTACGGGGTGAAGTACTCGCCCTCGTTGTGCGTCTCGACCTGGTCCCGGAACGGCACCAGCAGCACCGTCACGAGGTTCAGCAGGGCGATCAGCCGCAGGTACCAGACGGTGGCCGCGGCGGCCCTCGGGCGCCAGCGCTCCAGCAGGCCGGCGGGCCGGGGCCCGGTGGACGCGGCGGACGGCTCCGGCTTCACAGTGGACGACACAGCTCAATTCCAAACGATCAGATGGTGGGGCGCATCCGCACACAGGCCGGCGCCGGGCATCCGTGCGCCCGACGGACTGACCGGCGACCCTGGCCATGACCGGAAACCGGTGAGGGGCAGCCGACTCCATCGTTCCGCACCCCGGGCGAGGATGACGTGAACCCGGTAGCCGATTCCGCCCCCCGCCGAACGGCGGGGGTGTCCACCCAGCGGCGGCGTTCGGCACCCCGCCCCCACTGGCCCTAGTCTCGAAATGCTCAAGCACACCGCAGCGAGCGGACCGGCCGGTCCCGGCCGCCCGAACCGAGGAGGGACCATCACCACCACCCGCGTGCTGATCGTGGACGACGAGATCCTGGTCCGCTCCGGCCTCGGCCTCATCGTCGGCTCCGCCCCCGACCTGGAGGTGGTCGGCGACTGCTCCGGCGGCCGGGCCGAGGACTTCGTCCAGCGCCTGCGCCCGCACGTGGTGCTGCTCGACATCCGGATGCCCGACCTCGACGGCATCTCGGTGCTGCGCCGGCTGCGCGCCCTGCCCGACCCGCCGGCGGTGGCGATGCTCACCACCTTCGACACCGACGAGTACATCGGCACCGCGCTGCGCGCCGGCGCGGCCGGCTTCCTGCTCAAGGACACCGCCCCGGACCAGCTGGTCCACGCCGTCCGGGTGATCGCGGCCGGCGGCAGCATCCTCTCCCCGACCGTCACCCGCACCGTGATCGGCGGCTACGTGGACGGCGGCGGCCCGGACGCCGAGGCCACCTCGCTGGCCCGCACCCTCACCAGCCGCGAACTCGACGTCCTGGCGCTGCTCGGCGAGGGGCTGTCCAACGCCGAGATCGCCGACCGGCTCTTCCTGGGCACCGGCACGGTGAAGGACCACATCAGCGCGATCCTCGGCAAGCTCGGCGCCGCCAACCGGGTGCAGGCGGCGGTCGTCGCCCACCGGGCCGGCCTGGTCCGGCCGAAACCCGGCGACGGGGCATGACCACGAGCGAGCTGCCCCCCGCCAGACGCCTGCCGGCCTGGCTGACCGCGCCCTGGTTGATGCTGCTGCTGCCGGCCCTCTACTCGCTGATGGACGCCGCCCTGGTGGCCCGCGGCTCGGCCTGGTGGCAGGTGCTGCTCTCGCTGCTCGCCGCCGCAGTGCTGCCCTGGCGCCGGCGCTTCCCGGTCACCGTGCTGCTGCTCACCATGCCGGGCAGCTACCTCGCCGACATCTGGCTCGCCCCGATCACCGCCGTGTACACGGTGGCCGCCGAGCGGCCGGTGCCCCGGGTGGTGGTCCCCTGCGCGACCCTCTTCGCCCTGGTGGAGTTCTTCCACTGGCCGCTCTCCGAGCAGTCCCTCGAACCGAGCCGGGAGACCGCGCTCTACGCCATCCAGTCGGTGATGCTGGCCGCCGGCCCGGCCGCCACCGGTCTGCTCTCGCGCACCCGCCGGGAGCTGGCGGCCCGGCTGGACGAACTGACCCGGGGCCGGGCCCGGGAGAACCGGCTGCTCGCCGAGCGGGTCCTGGTCAGCGAGCGGGCCCGGCTCGCCCGGGAGATGCACGACGTGGTCTCGCACCAGGTCAGCCTGATCAGCATCCAGGCCGGCGCGCTGCAGGTCAGCACCGCGGACCCGGCCGCCGCGGCCACCGCCCGGACGATCCGGGAGCTCTCCGTGCGCACCCTGGAGGAGCTGCGGCAGATGGTCGGCGTGCTGCGGGCCGCCGGCTCCCGCCCGGACACCCCGCTCGCCCCGCAGCCGCGGCTGGCCGACCTCCCCCGGCTGATCGAGGAGAGCGGCCTGGCGGCCGTGGCCGAGCTGTCCCCGGGGGACCACCCCTGGCCCGAGGCGGTCGAGCGGGCCGCCTACCGGACGGTCCAGGAGGCGCTCACCAACATCACCAAGTACGCCCCGCAGGCCACCGTCCACGTCTACGTGCGGGCGGCGGGCCGCCGGCTCCGGGTCGAGGTCCGCAACGACGCCCCGCCGGTCCGCCCGGCCGAGACCCTGCCGGGCGGCGGCCACGGCCTGGTCGGGCTGCGGGAGCGGGCCCAGCTGCTCGGCGGCACGCTCACCGCCGGCACCACCCCCGACGGCGGCTTCGCGGTACGGGCCGACCTGCCCGCCGGCCGGGAGTGAACCCGCCCGCGCCGGCTCCGCGGCCCCGGGCACGCCCCGAACACGAGAAAGCCCCGCAGATCCGAAGATCTGCGGGGCTTCGCTGTGCGCGAGGGGGGAGTTGAACCCCCACGCCCTTTCGGGCACTGGAACCTGAATCCAGCGCGTCTGCCTATTCCGCCACCCGCGCATGGGTGTCTGTCGTGGTTGCCAGCCGACCAGCCGATCCGCTCGGTACCATGTGGTCTTCGCGGCTCTTCGGTCCGGCTCCCTTGCGGGCGCCCCTTCCGACGTGGAAAACAGTAGCACGACCTGCGGGCCGCCTCCGAATCCGTTTCCCGGGACGGCCGAGCGCATCCGAACGGATGCCCGGACGAACAGCCGAGCGAGGGATGAGGGCACGTTTCGACGGGTAGCCCTGGCATGCTGCCGCCGCCATGCGTCACCCTGTGTGTCCGAGCCCACCCCCGGTCACCACGCGGTCCGGGAACCGTATGGATGGCCCCGGCGTGGATACGATCAGTACGGAAGTACCGCAAGTAGGCGCGACCGGCTCCCCGGGATCCGGTCGCGGGCAGGCGAACGAACCCTGGAAGGGGGTGCCCCAATGGGAGTGCTGAAGAAGTTCGAGCAGCGACTTGAGGGTCTCGTCAACGGCACCTTCGCCAAGGTGTTCAAATCCGAGGTCCAGCCCGTGGAGATCGCCGGTGCGCTGCAGCGCGAGTGCGACAACAACGCGAGCATCTGGAACCGCGACCGGACCGTCGTGCCCAACGACTTCATCGTCGAGCTCAGCCCGCACGACTTCGAGCGGCTCAGCCCCTACTCCGGTCAGCTGGGCACCGAGCTGGCCGGGATGGTCCGCGAGTACGCCGAGGCCCAGCGGTACTCCTTCATGGGCCCGCTCCAGGTGAACCTGGAGAAGGCCGACGACCTGGACACCGGGCTCTACCGGGTGCGCAGCCGCACGCTGGCCGCCGAGGAGCAGCCGCAGCAGCAGGCCCCGGCGCACCCCACCCAGGGGGGCGGCTACGGCCGGCCGCCGGCCGCCCCGGCCCCCGGCGCACCGTGGCAGCAGCAGGGCGCCGCTCCCTACAGCGCGCCCCCGCCGCCGGCCGCACCCCCCGCCATGCCTGCCGGCCCGCCCGCGGGCGGCAACGTCCGCCCGTTCCCCGGCGCCGGCCACGGCACCGCCGTCCGGCGCTGGATCGAGGTCAACGGCTCCCGCCACCAGATCACCGGGAACGCCTGCGTGCTCGGCCGCTCCACCGAGGCCGACGTGCGGATCGACGACCCCGGGGTCTCCCGCAAGCACGCCGAGATCCGGCCCGGCACGCCCTCGATGGTGCTCGACCTCGGGTCCACCAACGGCATCGTGGTGGACGGACAGCACACCCAGCGCGCTACGCTCCGCGACGGCTCGCGAATCGTCGTGGGTTCCACCACCATCGTCTACCGACAGGTCGAAGGGTAGTGTCCGATTTGTTCGCTCGCTTCGCTCACTCACGGGCGGGCCGGCCATGTCAGAACTGACCCTGACGGTCATGCGGCTGGGTTTCCTCGCCGTGCTGTGGCTCTTCGTCATCGTCGCGGTCCAGGTGATCCGCAGTGACCTCTTCGGCACGAAGGTGAACCCGCGTTCCTCCCGCCGGGGCGGTGCCGCGACCGCGGCCGCCGCCACGGCGGCCCCCACCGCGGCCGCGCCCGGGCGGGCCCCGCAGGGCCAGCCCGCCCCGGCCGCCCAGACCCAGGGCGGAGGCGGCGGCCGGCGCCGCGGCGCCCCGACCCAGCTGGTCGTGGTGCAGGGCTCGCTGGCCGGTACGACCGTGGCGCTGCAGGGCCAGACCATCACGCTGGGCCGCGCGCACGACTCCACCATCGTGCTGGACGACGACTACGCGTCCTCCCGGCATGCCAGGATCTATCCGGATCAGACTGGGCAGTGGACGGTCGAGGATCTAGGCTCCACCAACGGCACCTATCTGGACCGGCAGCGCCTGACCGCGCCGACCCCGCTCCAGCCGGGCATGCCGATCCGTATCGGCAGGACCGTCATCGAACTGCGGAAGTAGTAGCGCATGAGGGACAGCATCCCGTCCATGACCCAGAGGGGGGCTCAGGTCGCATGACCCTGGTGCTGCGCTTCGCCGCCGGCTCCCACAAGGGGCTGATCCGGGAGGGGAACGAGGACTCCGGCTATGCCGGGCCGCGGCTGCTCGCCGTGGCCGACGGCATGGGCGGGGCCGCGGCCGGCGAGGTCGCTTCCTCCGAGGTGCTCGGCTCGATCGTCCGGCTGGACGAGGACGTGCCCGGCGCCGACCTGCTGACCCTGCTCGGAGACGCCGTCCAGGGCGCCAACGACCGCCTCCGGCAGATGGTCGAGGAGGACCCGCAGCTGGAAGGCATGGGCTGCACCCTCACCGCGATGCTCTGGACGGGCCAGCGGATGGGTCTGGTGCACGTCGGCGACTCCCGCGCCTACCTGCTGCGCGACGGCGCGCTGGTGCAGATCACCCAGGACCACACCTGGGTGCAGCGCCTGGTCGACGAGGGCCGGATCACGCCCGAGGAGGCCGAGACCCACCCGCAGCGCTCGCTGCTGATGCGGGCGCTGGACGGCCGCGGCCAGGTCGAGCCCGACCTGTCGATCCGCGAGGTCCGGGCCGGCGACCGCTACCTGATCTGCTCCGACGGCCTCTCCGGCCCGGTCAGCCACCAGACCCTCCAGGACACCCTCGGGAGCTTCTACTCCCCCGAGCAGACCGTGCAGGAGCTGATCCAGCTCGCCCTGCGCGGCGGCGGTCCGGACAACATCACCTGCATCGTGGCGGACGTCCTCGACGTCGGTGCCACGGACACCCTGAGCGGTCAGTTCAACGACGTCCCGGTGGTCGTCGGCGCGGTCGCCGAGACCCCGCCGTCCTCGACCGTCGCCGACCAGTCGATCCGGGACACCCCGGCCGGCCGGGCGGCCGGCCTCGGCCGCTCCCCGCAGGGCGCCTTCGGCCCCGCCGAGGGCTACGACGGCGGCTACGGCGCCGCCCCGGCCGGCTTCGGCCCGGCCGAGGGCTACGCGGCCGGCGAGCCCCCGGTGTACGGCACCGAGGACTTCGACGACGAGGCGCTGCCGAAGCGCAAGGGCAAGGCGCTCAAGCTCTCGCTGGCGGCCCTGGTCGCCCTGGGCGTGCTGGGCGGCGTCGGCTTCTTCGGCTACCAGTGGACCCAGGACCAGTACTACGTCGGCGTCGACGGCGACCACGTCGCGGTCTACCAGGGCGTCAACCAGAGCCTCGCCGGGCTGAGCCTGTCCTCGGTGCACACCACGTACAAGGACATCGAGCTCAAGTACCTGCCGCAGGACCAGCGCACCCACGTCACCAACACCATCTCGGCCAGCAGCCTCGGCGACGCCGACGACAAGGTGAAGAAGCTGGGCGAGCAGGCGACGTTCTGCCACAAGGTCTCCGACGCCCGGGCGGCCGCCGCGGCCAACCCGGCGCTGCCGGGCACCGCGCCGACCGGTCAGCCGGGCACCACGCCCGCCGTGGCGCACATCGGCTTCCGGACGGCCACCGCGCCCGCGCCGTCGCCCTCCGTGCCCGGCCGGGCGGCTCCGGCCACCCCCACGGCCTCGGCCACCC
The DNA here is from genome assembly GCF_040298365.1 of Kitasatospora sp. NPDC001603. Lineage (NCBI taxonomy): Bacteria > Bacillati > Actinomycetota > Actinomycetes > Kitasatosporales > Streptomycetaceae > Kitasatospora > Kitasatospora sp. NPDC001603. Next base: position 174,947 of record NZ_JBEPAA010000007.1, on the reverse strand, counting down.
CGACCCCCACCCCGACCACGGCCGCCCCGAGCCAGAGCGCCGCCGCCCCGGCCACCGGGTCGCAGGGCGACCTGCCCGGTCTGACGGACGAGGAGCGGCAGAAGGCCGACTCCTGCCCGAAGCCGTGACGGCCGCGACCCGACATAGGCCCGCCCCGAGCGGGCCTGCCGGCCGTCAGGGAGCGGTCACCACGTGAGCACCTTCGACCTCAGCAACGGCGCCGACAACCGCTCCGGCGACCGCCGGTCCGGCGGCGTACCGGCCGACCGCGCCTCCTCCCGGCGCCGGGGCAACACCACCATCTCCCCGCAGGGCGCGCCCAACCGACGCAACACCGAGCTGGCCATGCTGGCGTTCGCGGTGCTGCTGCCGGTCCTCGCGTACGCCAACGTGGGCCTCGCGATGGACGACTCGCTACCGGCCGGCATGCTCGGCTACGGCCTCGGCATGGGGGCGCTGGCACTGGTCGCGCACCTGCTGATGCGCCGCTTCGCGCCCTACGCGGACCCGCTGATGCTGCCGATCGCCACCCTGCTCAACGGGCTCGGCGTGGTGATGATCTGGCGGCTCGACAAGGCCGGGAAGCTGCTGCACAACAACTACCCCGCGGCGGCCAACCAGCTGATGTGGTCAGGCCTCGGGGTGGCGTTCTTCATCTTCGTGATGATCTTCCTGAAGGACCACCGGGTCCTCCAGCGCTACACCTACATCTCGATGGCGGCGGCCCTGGTGCTGCTCGCGGCGCCGGCCTTCTTCCCGGCCCGCAAGGAGGACTTCGGCGCCAAGATCTGGATCCGGATGGGCGCCTTCTCGATCCAGCCCGGTGAGTTCGCCAAGATCATCCTGACCGTGTTCTTCGCCGGCTACCTGATGGTCAAGCGGGACGCCCTGGCCCTGGCCAGCCGCCGCTTCATGGGCCTCTACCTGCCGCGCGGCCGCGACCTCGGCCCGATCATCGTGATCTGGCTGCTCAGCCTGCTGATCCTGATCTTCGAGAACGACCTGGGCTCGTCCTTCCTGTACTTCGGCCTCTTCGTGGTGATGCTCTACGTCGCCACCGAGCGCACCAGCTGGATCGTCTTCGGCCTGCTGATGTCCGTCGGCGGCGCCGTCGCGGTCGCCTCCACCGCCAGCCACGTGAAGACCCGGATCGACGCCTGGCTCGACCCGATGGCCGCCTTCACGCCCAAACCGCCCCAGGGCTCGACGGAACAGATCGGCCAGTCGCTGATGGCGCTGGGCTCCGGCGGGGTGACCGGCTCGGGCCTCGGCCAGGGCCGCTCCTGGCTGATCGACTTCGCCGCCAAGAGCGACTTCATCCTCGGCTCGTTCGGCGAGGAACTCGGGCTCACCGGCATCATGGCGATCTTCATGCTCTACGCCCTGCTGGTGCAGCGCGGCCTGCGCACCGCCATCGCGGCCCGGGACCCGTTCGGCAAGCTGTTCGCCGTCGGCCTCTCCTCGGCCATGGCGCTCCAGGTCTTCGTAGTCGCCGGCGGCGTCACCGGCCTGATCCCGCTGACCGGTATGACCATGCCGTTCCTCGCCCAGGGCGGGTCCTCGGTGGTCGCCAACTGGGCCCTGATCGCGATCCTGCTGAAGATCAGCGACAGCGCCCGCCGCCCCGGGGTGGAACCGGCCCCGGCCACCGAGCTCCAGGGGGGAGCAGCCTCGTGAACAAGCCGATCCGCCGGGTCTCGATCTTCTGCCTGGTCCTGATCCTGGCCCTGATGGTGCGCACCAACTGGGTGCAGGGCGTCCAGGCCGAGGCCTGGGCCACCAACAAGAACAACAAGCGGCAGGTGTACGACCGGTACGCCCACCCGCGGGGCAACATCATCGTCGACGGCAAGCCGGTCACCCAGTCCGACTTCGTCAACGGCCTGCGCTACAAGTACAAGCGCTCCTGGGTCGACGGCGCGATGTACGCGCCGGTGACCGGGTACTCCTCGCAGTCCTTCGGCGCCAGCCAGTTGGAGCAGCTGGAGGACGGCATCCTCTCCGGCAGCGACGACCGGCTGTTCTTCCGGAACACCCTGGACATGCTGACCGGGGAGCCGAAGAAGGGCGGGGACGTCGTCACGACGATCAACTCCAAGGCCCAGAAGGCCGCCTTCGACGGCCTCGGCAACAAGAAGGGCGCGGTGGTCGCGCTCGACCCGCGCACCGGCGCGATCCTGGCGCTGGTCTCCACCCCGTCCTACGACCCGGGCGCCTTCGCGGGCAGCGAGTCCGGCGACTCCAAGGCCTGGGTGGACCTCAACGCGGACCCGAACAAGCCGATGCTCAACCGCGCGCTGCGCGAGACGTACCCGCCCGGTTCGACGTTCAAGCTGGTCACCGCGGCGGCGGCGTTCGAGAACGGCGTGTTCCAGAGCGTCGACGACCAGACCCAGACGCCGAAGCCGTACATCCTGCCGGGCACCAAGACCGAGCTGAGGAACGAGAGCGACAACGAGCCCTGCGAGAACGCCACGGTCAAGGTCGCCATGGACTGGTCCTGCAACACCGTCTACGGCAAGATCGGCACCGAGCTCGGCAAGGAGAAGATGCGGGCGCAGGCCGAGAAGTTCGGCTTCAACAGCACCGTGGACACCCCGGTCCGGTCCGAGAAGAGCGTCTTCCCGACCAACTCCACCCCGGACGGCGTGGCGCTGGACTCCATCGGCCAGCACGACACCCGGGCCACCCCGCTCCAGATGGCCATGGTCTCGGCCGCGATCGCCAACAACGGCTCGCTGATGCAGCCGTACCTGGTCGACCAGGAGCGCTCGGCCTCGCTGACCACCATCTCCAAGCACACCGAGAAGCAGTACTCCCAGGCGATGAGCCCCGAGACCGCGCAGAAGCTCCAGGACCTGATGGTCTCGGTGGTCGACAACGGCACCGGCAAGAACGCCAAGATCCCGGGCCTGACGGTCGGCGGCAAGACCGGCACCGCGCAGCACGGCGAGGACAACGCCGGGCTGCCGTTCGCCTGGTTCACCTCCTACGCCAAGACCCCCGACGGCCAGTCCGTCGCGGTCGCGGTGGTGGTCGAGGACGGCTCCAACAACCGTGACGGGATCAGCGGCGGCCGGCTCGCCGCACCCATCGCCAAGGCGGTGATGCAGGCCGCCCTCGGCAAGTAGGGAGCGGCCGTCACGGGTGCGTCGAATGTCACGATCGGCCCCGCCGAACGGATACCGGTCTGGTATCGGCCCACGGCCGACTCCGGTCCGGCGCGGTGCGACCGGTAGCGTATCCGCAGCAGCGGGTGTGCCCGTTGCCGCCCGCGAAGCGTCGAAGGGTCCTGATCGCAGAACCACCCGGGCCCGCGCCGGCGTCACTCAGAGCGTGCGGGGACACCTACGTCACAACCTCACCGGCGGGTGAGGGAGAGGGTCGGAACTATGGAAGAGCCTCGTCGCCTAGGCGGCAGGTACGAGCTCGGCGGCGTCCTCGGACGCGGCGGCATGGCCGAGGTGTACCTCGCCCATGACACCCGGCTCGGCCGTTCCGTCGCTGTGAAGACGCTCCGGGCCGACATGGCCCGTGATCCGTCCTTCCAGGCCCGCTTCCGCCGTGAGGCGCAGTCCGCGGCGTCACTGAACCACCCCGCGATCGTCGCCGTGTACGACACCGGCGAGGACTACATCGACGGCATCTCCATCCCGTACATCGTGATGGAGTACGTCGAGGGTTCCACGCTGCGGGAGCTGCTGCACTCCGGCCGCCGGCTGCTGCCGGAGCGCTCGCTGGAGATGACCATCGGCATCCTCCAGGCCCTGGAGTACTCGCACCGGGCCGGCATCGTGCACCGCGACATCAAGCCCGCCAACGTGATGCTGACGCGGCAGGGCAACGTCAAGGTCATGGACTTCGGCATCGCCCGGGCGATGGGCGACGCCGGGATGACCATGACGCAGACCTCCGCCGTCATCGGGACCGCCCAGTACCTCTCCCCCGAGCAGGCCAAGGGCGAGCAGGTCGACGCCCGCTCGGACCTCTACTCCACCGGCTGCCTGCTGTACGAGCTGCTGACCGTGCGGCCGCCGTTCGTCGGCGACTCGCCGGTCGCGGTGGCCTACCAGCACGTCCGGGAGGAGGCGCAGCCGCCGTCGGTGTTCGATCCCGAGGTGCGCCCCGAGATCGACGCGATCGTGCTGAAGGCGCTCGCCAAGGACCGCGACTACCGGTACCAGAGCGCCGACGAGATGCGCGACGACATCGAGCGCTTCCTCGACGGCCTCCCGGTGGCCGCCGCCCAGCAGGCCGCCGCCTACGGGATGGGCGGCGCGGCCGGGTACGGCTACGACCAGAACGGCTACCCGCAGCAGCACGACCCGTACGGCCAGACCAACGTGCTGCCGCAGCAGCCCGGCGGCGGGCCGACCACGATGCTCCCGCAGGCCGGCTACGGCCAGCAGCCCGGCTACCAGGACGACGGCTACGGGCAGACCTACGCCGGTGCCCCGGGCGGCGGCGGGAACGACGGCTACGACGACGGCTACGGCCGCGGCGGGGGCCGGCGCGGCGAGCAGCCGCCGAAGAAGAGCAACACCTCCTGGATCGTGCTGGCGGTCGCCGCCGTGCTGGTCCTCGTCGGCACCTTCTTCGTCGCCCAGGCGATGTTCGGCAACAAGGGCGGCGACAAGAAGGAGACCGCGAAGGTCGTCGCGCCGAGCCTGGTGGGCAAGACGCTGGCCGAGGCCAAGACCCTCGCCGCGCAGAGCGGCCCCAAGCTGGTGGTGACCGAGGGCGAGAAGGTGGCCTGCCCGGACACCAACGTCAAGAAGGACCAGGTCTGCACCCAGACCCCGGCGGCCGGCGGCCAGGTCGCGGAGGCCGCCACGATCACGGTGCAGCTCTCCTCCGGTCCGGCCAAGGCGACCGTGCCCAAGGTGGTCGGCCTGACCAAGGACCAGGCGGTCAAGGCGCTCAACGACGCCGGCTTCACCAACATCGCGCAGCCCGAGTACAAGGACGACGACACCGCTCCGACGGAGACGGTCATCGCCCAGGACCCGGCGGCCAACGCGGCCGGCGACCCGACCGCGCAGATCAAGCTCACCGTCTCGCAGGGCAAGGCCAAGGTCTCCGTCCCCGGGGTGGTCGGCCAGCAGAAGGAGGCCGCGCAGGCCACCCTGGAGGGCGCGGGCTTCCAGGTCGACGCCTCGAAGACGACGCCGACCAACGACCCGACCAAGGTCAACACCGTCGCGTCGCAGTCGCTCCAGCCGAACACCAAGGCCGCGGCCAACTCGAAGATCACCCTGACGATCTTCAAGGCGCCGGACAAGGCCACCGTCCCGCCGCTGCAGAACGTCCCGGTCAAGGACGCCATCGCGCAGCTGCAGAAGATGGGCCTGGGCTACACCCTGCTCGGCTCGCAGGACCCGAACGGCACGGTCACCAACTCGATGCCGGGCGCCGGGACCCAGCTGGACCCGGGGCAGTCGGTCACCCTGATGGTGAAGCCGCCCGAGCCGACCAAAGGGGGCGACCCCGCCACCCCGTCACCCTCCAACACCAAAGGGGGCAACCCCTAAACCCTGGTTCCCCTGGCTCTGACGCCGGGAACGCCCGAGGGGCCCGTCGCAGCACCTGCGACGGGCCCCTCGGGCTTTCCGGTCCGGCCCGGTAGCTGGCCGGTGCCCGGGTCAGGACCTCAGCTCGGTCGGCGGGGTGCGCGCGGCGTCCATGTCGTCCACCCGCACCAGGCTGCCCCAGACGGCCATCCGGTAGCGCGAGGTGTAGACCGGCGTACAGGTCGTCAGGGTGATGTACCGTCCGGGCGCCTGGTAGCCCGAGCCCTTGGGGACGGGGGCGACGATGCCGGTGTCGTACTTGGAGGTCTCCGCCAGGGTGCTGTCGACCCGGTAGACGTACCACTTGTCCTTGGTCTCGACGACGATCGCGGCGCCCCGGTGGACGGCGTCGAGGTCGTGGAACTTCGCCCCGTGGCCGTCCCGGTGGGCGGCCAGCGCGAAGTTCCCGGTGGCGTCCCAGGGCATCGCGGCCCGGTAGGGCTGCTCGTACACCCCGGCGACGCCCTCGGCCAGGGTGTCGGCGTCGGTGCCCATCCGGATCAGCACCTGGTAGCCCCGGCCCATCGCGGGCACGTGCAGGAAGCCGATCCCGTCGCCCGCCAGGGGGGCCGGGCCGGTGCCGGTGCCGGGCGCGGCGGTGGGGCTCGGGGCGCCGGGGGCGGCCGGGGGGGCGTTGGTCGGCCCGGCCGCCCAGGCGCCGCGCAGCCGGTCGCCCGCCCGCGCCGCGGCGGCGTCGGCCTCCACATTGGTCCACCAGAGCGAGTAGGCGACGAAGAGACCGAGCACCAGCCCCAGGGTGATCAGCAGTTCGCCGAGGACGCCGAGCGCGGCCAGCGCCCGGCCCCGTCGCCGGCGGGCGGGCGCGGGCGGCGGGCCTGCCTGCGCCGTCTCGTCCTGGGTCACTCGTACTCCCCCTCGCGTGCTGTCCATCCGGTGCGGCGGCCGTCCGCCGCGGCCCGCCGGGGTTTGTCCGGCAGGCCCTAGCCGACCGTGAGGCCGGGCGGCTTGCCCTGGGTCCGCGGCCGCTCCTCGATCATCTTGCCAAAGAGGATCAGACGGGCCTTGGAACTGAACTCCGGTGTGCAGGTGGTCAGGGTGATGTAGCGGCCCGCCTGGGTGTACCCGGAGCCGCTGGGCACCGGCTTGATCACGCTCACGTTGGACGGCGGGGTCTCCGGGATGCCGCCGGTGATCTCGTACGTGTAGTACGCGGTGGCGGTCTCCACCACGATCTTGTCGCCCTTGCCGAGCTGGTTGATGTGCCGGAACGGCTCGCCGTGGGTGTTGCGGTGCGCGGCCAGCGCGAAGTTGCCCGCCTTGTCGGCCGGCATGCCCGTCCCGGCGTAGTGCCCGACCAGGCCCTTGTCGAGCACCGCCGACTTGGACGTGCCCTCGGCGATCGGGAACTTGAGACCCAGCTTCGGCAGGTGGATGATCGCGAAGCCCTTGCCGGGCTCGAAGGTCTCCGGCTTCGCCGGGTCCGGCGCGGGCTGCCCGGCCGCACCGGGTGCCGGCTGGGCCGCGTCGAACTGCTGCTCCAGCTGGTTGCGGGCGCCGTCGGCGGCCGCGTCGGCCTGCACGTTGGTCCACCAGAGCTGGTAGGAGACGAAGAGCAGCATCACCAGGCCGAGCGTGATGCACAGCTCGCCGACGAGGCGGGCGACCACGACGGCCGGCGACTCCTTGGGCCGCACCCGGCCCGTGGCCGCGCCGTCGGCCGCCCGGCGGCGCCCGCCGCCCGAGCGCACCGAGATCCGGCCCTGCGCGGCACGACGGCGTTCGGCCCGGCCGCCGAGCGGCGGGGGCGTGCCCTCCTCGGCGAGGGCCGGGAGCCGCAGCTGGAGGGTCTGGTCGGCCAGCCAGGGGTACTCGGGCTGCCCCGGGTGGGCCGGGCCGCCCGGAGCGGCCTGTCCGGCCTGCTCGTAGACGCTCCAGCCGTCCTCGGCACCACCGTGCTCCGGGTCGCCCGGTCCGAGCGGCTGCGCACCGTAGGGGTCGTACTGCTGGTACTGGCTCTCCGGCGGGTGCTGGCCCCGGCCGCCGTACTGCGGGGCAGGCTGCCGGTGCCGGCCGCCCGGGCCGGGTGCCCCGGCCCCGTGCGGATCCGCGCCCGCCTGGTATCGCCCCTCCGGACGCACCGCGGTCATGCCGCTCAGCCCCGGCCGATCACCGGGGCGAGCCCGGCCGAACGGCCGACGGCCTGCGGATCGCCGCACTCGGCCAGCCAGTTGGCGAGCATCCGGTGCCCGCCCTCGGTGAGGACCGACTCCGGGTGGAACTGGACGCCCTCGACCAGCAGCTCGCGGTGGCGCAGCCCCATGATCACGCCGCTCCCGGTCCGGGCGGTCACCACCAGCTCGGCCGGCACGGTGGCCGGCTCGACCGCCAGCGAGTGGTACCGGGTCGCGGTGAGCGGCGAGGGCAGGCCCTCGAAGACGCCGCCGTCCTCGTGCTCCACCAGCGAGGTCTTGCCGTGCAGCAGCTCGGGCGCCCGGCCGACCACCGCGCCGTACGCGACCGCGATCGACTGCAGGCCCAGGCAGACGCCGAAGACCGGCAGCCCGGTCCGCGCGCAGTGGTGGACCATCTCGATGCAGACCCCGGCCTCCTCGGGTGCACCGGGGCCGGGGGAGAGCAGCACCCCGTCGAAGCCCTCCGCGCCCGCGCGGCGCACCGCGTGCTCGACCGTCACCTCGTCGTTGCGCACCACCTCGCAGGTGGCGCCGAGCTGGTAGAGGTACTGGACCAGGTTGAAGACGAAGCTGTCGTAGTTGTCGACGACCAGGATGCGGGGCGAGGTCAGCTGGGGGGTCATTCGCGCGCTATCTCCGTGGGCTGCGGGGACTGGGAGGAGGAGCAGGGCCGCCGGGCTCAGCCGGCGGCGCCGCCGTCGCCGTCCACTGTGACGTCGCCGAAGGGGAGCAGCGGTTCCGCCCACGGGAAGACGTAGGTGAACAGGAGGTAGACCACCCCCAGGACGAGGAGCAGCGAGATGAGGGCCCGGACCAGGGGGTGCCCCGGAAGGTGTCGCCAGATCCAGCCGTACATGGTGCTCCCTCGACGCAACAGACTGGGGTCAAGAGTAGACCCGTGATCCGGGCGCGTGAGGCGCCCTTCCCCGGCAGCGCCCGCCCGTTGTGCTCCGGCGGCCCGCCCGGCGGGTCGCGGCGGCGGCCCGGAGCGGCGCCCCGGCCGGTGGTCACCGGCCGGCCGTCACTGTCCCCCGGCCGAACCCAGGTCGACCGTGCCGGAGTAGCCGGGCACGCTGAGCTCGCCGCTCTCCTGCACCTTCCAGCCCAGCCCGTACGCCTGCACGTACTGCAGGTAGTTGCGGATCGTCGGGTCGGCGTCCACCGCGGACCGCAGCGCGTCCGTGCGGCCCACCGCCTTGACCACGTACGGCGGGGAGTAGACCCGGCCCTGGAGCAGCAGGGTGTTGCCCACGCAGCGGACCGCGCTGGTGGCGATCAGCCGCTGGTCCATCACCTGGACGCCCTCGGCGCCGCCCCGCCAGAGCGCGTTGACCACCGCCTGGATGTCCTGCTGGTGGATGACGAGGTCGTTGACGCCGGGCTCGGGCACCCCGGGGATGCGCGCGGTGGCGTTCGGCGGCGCGTCGTTGAGGGTGACGGTCAGTCCGGGCCCCTGCAGCGGTTCCAGGGCGGCGGCCTGCTGGAGGGCGGTCAACCGGGCGGCGTCCGCGGGGCTGCGCCCCTGCTGGCCGGTGAGCGCCTGGGAACGCGCCTGGAGGTCGGCGAGCTGCTCCTGGGACTGCTGGTTCTGCGAGCTGCGCTGGCGTATCACGTCGCCGAGGCTCAGCAGCGAGTTGTCGGTCCGCAGATCGGTCCCGCGGGCGGTCTGCGCGCTGATGTAGAAGAGCAGGCCGGCGAGCGCGAAGACGGCGCAGGTCAGGGCACGGCCGACAATTCGGATGCCGGCGGCCCGAGAGCGGGCAGGCCGAGGAGGAATCGACAAATTAGGCACCGTACCCTTATCTCCTTCAGACCCGCCGAGCCACTACGCTAACGGACGCCGGTGGCATGTGCGGGACCGGTTCCCCTAACGTTCTCCACAGCCGCCACCCACCAGCCGCCCCACCCGCTGAACCCCTGCGCGGTCTCACAGCGCATCGACAGGAGAGCTCCTCGTGCCGAAGTCTCGACTCCGCAAGAAGTCCGATTACACCCCGCCGACGGTGGCAACGGTGAAGATCAGCTCGGGCCGAAGCTGGGTAGCCCCTCTGATGCTGGCACTGTTCCTGGTCGGTCTGGTCTGGATCGTCACCTATTACGTGACCAGTGGCACCTGGCCGGTCGAGAGCTGGGCCAACTGGAACATCCTGGTGGGCTTCGGCTTCATCGCGGCGGGATTCGGCGTCTCCACCCAGTGGAAGTGACGCCGGGGCCCAGGCCCTGAGCGTTCGCTCCGCCGCCCCGGCAGCGCCGTGCGGGGCGGCGCTGCGGTGTGTCCGGACACCGGACGGCGGTTACCCCGCTTATCACGCTTATCCACATGGTTATCCACACTGGGGAAAAGTCTCCCCAGCCTGTGGATAACTCGCGTCCGGCGCCCTGTCCACACCCGGGCGCGCGCTCCCCCGAATGCCGAATACGCACAGCGGGACACGCGTAGAACAACAGTCCACAGCCCGGCTGGCGCACCGGCTGTGCACAACCCCCCACGCGCTGTGGACAAACGTCCGAGACGGTCACCCGCCGTAGCGGGCCGTCCCGACCAGGACCATCAGCAGCACCAGCCCGGCCACCCCCGCCACCGTCAGTGCCTGGACGACCGTCCGGCGCTCCCGCGGGGCGTACATCAGCCCGATCGCGGTCAGCGTGCCGGCGACCAGCCCGCCGATGTGCGCCCGCCAGTCGATGCCGGACACCGAGAAGGTGACGATCAGGTTGAAGACCAGCAGCGCGATCACCGGTCCCAGCGGCGTCCTGGTCTGCTTGTACATCACCACGGTCGCGCCGAGCAGGCCGAAGATGGCGCCGGACGCCCCCAGCGAGTTCATGAAGCCGCCGGCCAGCAGGAAGGCGAACGCACTGCCGGCCAGGCCGGACAGCAGGTAGACGGCCAGGAAGCGGATCCGGCCGAGCGCCGCCTCCAGCGAGGGACCGATCACCCAGAGCATCACCATGTTGGTGGCGATGTGCCACGGCGCGACGTGCAGGAAGGTCGCGGTCAGCAGCCGGTACCACTGGTCCGGCCCGGCCGCCACGCCGTACGGGAAGCCGGTGATCTGCGGGCCGACGCTGAACAGCGAGAGGTCCTCGGCAAGCCACGGCTCCAGCACGTAGGCGGCCAGCAGGAAGACCGCGAGGTTGAGTCCGAGCAGGACCTTGGTGACCAGCGCGCCGTCGGCGGCCGGCTTGCCGCCGAACCGCGTGGTCGCCTGCCGCACCCGCCGGTTGTCCCCGCTGACGCACTCCGGACACTGGAAGCCCACCGAGGCGTTCACCATGCACCGCGGGCAGATCGGCCGGCCGCACCGGGAGCAGCCGATACCGGTCTCCTGCTCCGGGTGCCGGTAGCAGCGGGACGCCCCGGACCCGCCGCCCGGCCGCGGGTCCTCGTCCGTCGGCGGCCTGGACTCGTCCGGGAGCATCAGCGGTAACCCCTTCTCGTACGTCGGCGGCGCGGTCCCGCCGGCACCCGCCGTACGGGTGGCACCGGGATCGTCAGCGTACTGCGGCGGGTCGGCGCCGAGCGATCTCCACCGGCCGGATCCGGTCCCCGGACGCCGGGGGCCGGGCGACCCGCCGCACCCCGCGTACGGCCCACTCCGGAGTGCTCTCAGACAAATCAACGTGCATGATCAGCATTTAGGTGGATAAGTGCATATAGGACGCCACCAGGAGGAGAGACTCGTGACCCGTTTGGACTCAGCACGTGAGACGGCCGGCAAGACCCGGGAAACTCTCGCGCCCTACGCCGCCACCGCCAAGGAAACCGCGGTGCACCTCGCGGACGGCGCGAAGCAGCGGCTGGGGCCCGCTGTGGACGCCGTCGGGCCGAAGGCCTCCCAGGCAGCGCACAGCGCCCGTGTCCAGTACGCCAAGCACATCGCCCCGCAGTTCGAGCATGCCTTCGCCAGCCTTCCCCCGGAAGCCCAGAAGAACACCCTCAAGGCCCTCCACCGGGCCCAGGAGACCGCCCTGGCGGCCCGGCTCTCCGCGATCCGCGCCGCCGACCAGGCCCGCTCCACCGTGGTCCCCAAGGTCGCCCACGCGGTCGAGGAGGCCCGCGCCACCGTCACGCCCGTCGCGCTGGAGGCGCAGACCCGCGGCGCGGCCGCGCTGACCGCGCTGCAGGGCCACGTCACCTCGGCCGAGATCAGCGACCTCGCCGCCCGCAACGCCAGGAAGGAGCACCGCAACGGCTGGGCCACCGGCCTCGCCGTGGCGGGCGCCGTCGCCATCGGCAGCGGCATCCTGGTCTGGCAGTGGTGGCGGCACCAGGGCGACCCGGAGTGGCTCGTCGAGCCCACGACCGGGGCCCCCACCCCGGCGCCCGGCCCGGCCGAGGCCGCGGCCGCCCCGCGCCCCGGCGGCTCGCACGCCACGAGCGCCGGTACCGCGGACGGCACCGTGGACGCGGCCACCACCAGCCCGGTGAACGGCTCCACGGCCGAGACCGCGGCGGCGCCGGACGTCCCGACCGAGTCCGGCGCCGCCGAACCCGGCCCGTCCACCCCCGACGGGCCCGACCACGACGAGGACCGGCCCAAGCCGCACGACCCGCGCAAGCCGCACTGACCGGCCCGCGCCCCCCAGAACGCCGATCGGCCGCTGACCCGGATTCAGGTCAGCGGCCGATCGGCTGTTCGTCTGTGGAGCTTAGGAGACTCGAACTCCTGACATCTGCCTTGCAAAGGCAGCGCTCTACCAACTGAGCTAAAGCCCCTCGACGGCACCGCGTGTACCGCCGGGCACTAGCGTACCTGGTCCCGGCGCGAATCCCACGCCCCGTCCCCGCACTGGTGCCCGGCCGGTGCCAGAAGAGCCGGTCGGCCCGGTCGTCCGACCGGGCCGACCGACCGGGGAGACGCGCTGCGGCGTCTCCGAAGATCGTCGATCGTCAGATCGTCCGGGGCCTCAGCGACCGGCCGGGACCGGGTCGGTGGCCTCGGTCCACAGGTCCTGCTCGGCGCGGTCCGCCTGGACCTGACGGTAGACAAAGAAGCCGCCGAGGGCGACCAGGGCGACCAGGAGAAGCTTCTTCACCGCGGGACCTCGTCCTTCTTGCGTAGCGGACTCAACAGCCGTGCGCCGACCGGATTGGCCGGGCCGACGAGTCCATGGGTTCTTACGAGCACGAACGGGCTGCCGGGTGCCAGACTGCCCTTGCGGCCGATGATACACACCGGTGTCCCAATCGTGACCAGCCACCGCTGCCGCCAACCGACCCGTCCGGCCGGAGGATTGACGCCACACCTCCTGTCGTACGGTCGGCCCGCCGGTGAGCGGCCCCAGGACGCCCTCCGGACCGACCCGGACCGGTCACCGGCGGGGCGGCGTGACCACCACGGCGGTACCGGAGGCGAGGTCCACCCCGGTCCGCGGCGGAGCCCCCTCCCCCTCCTCGTCGCGCAGCATCAGCGTGCTGCGCCGCTCGTCCAGCTCGTGCTGCTTGCCCGCCGCGAACTGGGCGTGCAGCTGCTCGAAGCCGGTCGACGAGACCTGCCCCTCACGGCCCGTCCCCCGCCAGGGGATCCAGCGGGCCCGGCGGGCCCGCAGCGCCAGTTGATCGACGAAGGCCAGCACGACCAGCGCGCAGACCAGTCCGGGAATGCTCATCGCCCAGAACAGCGCCATACCGCCACCATCCCTCCACCCGCCCTCCCCCGGACAACCCCCGGGACGGGCCCGTGGTTCCCCGGTCCGGGCACGAGAACGCCGAAGGGCCCGGAGCGAGATCGCTCCGGGCCCTTCGCGGTGGTGGGCCTAACAGGACTTGAACCTGTGGCCTCTTCCTTATCAGGGAAGCGCTCTAACCGTCTGAGCTATAGGCCCTTGCCGCACTGAAAGATTAGCGGACCGACGGCCGATCTCCCAAATCCTGATCGGCACCGGCCCCGGCGGCAGTCCGCTGGTGGGAAGCGGTGGGGCGGCGGAGCAGCCACTCCTCACGGGTGGCCGGGAGGTGGGCCGCCCCCTCGGGACCGGTGCGCACGGCGAGGATCTGGTTGATCCCGATCCGGTTCTCCTCGAAGGCGAGCGCCGAGGCCGCCATGTACAGCCGCCAGACCCGGGCCCGGCCGCGGCCGACCAGGCGGACCGCCTCCGTCCAGTGCGCCTCCAGGTTGGCCACCCACTCGCGCAGCGTCAGCCCGTAGTGCTCGCGCAGCGACTCCACGTCGCGGACCTCGAAGCCGGCCTCCTCCAGCCGGGCCACGGTGGAACCGACCGGGGAGAGCTCGCCGTCCGGGAAGACGTAGCGGTCGATGAACGGGCTGGGGCGGTGCGGCTCGCCCGGGTGGTCCGGGCGGCGGGCGATCTGGTGGTTGAGCAGCCGGCCACCGGGCACCAGCAGGCCGTACAGGCCGTCGGCGTAGACCCGGTACTGCTCGGAGCCGACGTGCTCGGCCATGCCGACGCTGGAGATGGCGTCGAACGGGCCGTCCGGGATCTCCCGGTAGTCCTGCAGCCGGATCTCGATCCGGTCCGCCAGGCCGGCCTCCTCGACCCGCCGGCGGGCGAGCGCGACCTGCTCCTCGGAGATGGAGACGCCGACCGCGGTGACGCCGTAGTGCCGCGCGGCGTGCAGCACCAGCGAGCCCCAGCCGCAGCCGACGTCCAGCAGGCGCATCCCCGGCCGCAGGCCGAGCTTGCGGCAGATCAGGTCGAGCTTGGCCTCCTGGGCGGCCTCCAGGCTCTTGGCGGCGGGCTCCCAGTAGGCGCAGGAGTACACCATCGAGGAGCCCAGGACGAGCCCGTAGAAGTCGTTGCCGACGTCGTAGTGGTGGCTGATCGCCGCGCGGTCCCGGCTGCGGCTGTGCACCCGGCCCCGGACGGCCCCGGCCTCCTCCGGCGGCGGGGCGGGCTGCGGGCCGAGCGCACCCGCCCGGAGCAGCGCCCCCAGCACCCGGCGGCCCCGGGGGCCGACCACGTCGCCGGGGCCCAGCGCCAGCTGCCGGATCTCGGGACGCTCGGCGAGGTGCGCGACCACCGTCAGCACCTCGTAGAGGTCGGCGCCCGGAGCGAGCTCCAGGTCCCCCGACACGTAGGCCCGGGCCAGGCCCAGCTCACCCGGCTGCCAGAGCAGCCGGCGCAGCGCCCGCCGGTTGCGCAGCACCACCGTGGGCGCCCCCGGCGGCCCGGCGGCACTGCCGTCCCACACCTGCACCCGCAGCGGTACCGGGACCCCCAGCAGCCCTTCCAGGGCCTCGACCAGTTGCCTTGCGAGCTGAGCCATCGCGCGCCTCCGTCCAGCCGTACCTGCACAGCCGTACCCGCCCCGGCCGGTCGGACCGGGGGGCGGGCCCGCGGCACTCGGTGCTCGGCACGAGCGCGTCCAGCTAATCCCACCGCGGCGGACGCCCGACCGGGCGGCACGCCGCGGGGACCGGCTGTCACCCGAAACGCCGACGGGCCCCGAAGGCTGCAACAGCCGTCGGGGCCCGCACATTCCGTCCGCGGACGACGATGTGACCGGGAGTCAGACCAGGTCCGGCGCGGCCGGGGTCAGTCCTCCTCGGCCAGGGTCAGCTCGATGCCACCGGTGAAGCCGGCGGCCGCGTTGTAGATGAACGCCGAGAGCGTGGAGAGCGCGGTCAGCAGTACGACGTCGACCACCGCGATCAGCGAGGTGAAGGTCATCACCTTGCCGAACCCGACGTAGTCCATCAGGTTGATGCCGCTGTTGGGCGCCTCGCCGGCGGTGACCTCCTTGAGGGTCTTGCCGAGCGAGTCGAAGACCCCGAGCGAGTCCAGCGTCATCCACAGGACGGCCGCCGCCACGATGATGATGATCCCGACCGCCAGCGACAGCAGGAAGCTCACCTTCATCACCGACCACGGGTCGGCCTTGGTGATCCGCAGCCGGGCCTTGCGGGTCCGGCCGAGGCCGGCGCCCCCGACGGCCGGCGCCGCGCCGGGCCGGCGCGGGGCGCCGCCCGGGACGGGCGTCCCGCCGGGCGGGGTGTTGCCGCCCACCCGGGTGCCCCGGGGCGGCGTCGGCTGCCCCTTGGCGTACGTGGTCGGCTGCGAGAACCCGCTACCGCCCGGCGCCGGCGCTCCCGGCGGCGGAGGGGTCGGCTGCCCGCCGTACGTCGCCCCGCCCTGACCCGCCGCACCGACCGGTGGCATCAGCGAGGTGGACGCGGCGGGGTGCTCGGCCGGCGGCTGCGGCACCCCGTAGCCCCCGCCGCCCTGTGCTGCGCCCGGACGGCCGCCGGTGGCTCCTCCCGCAGCACCCGTGGCTCCACTCACTGGTCCTCCCGCACTTCCCACCAGGGCGGCGGCGCCGCCCTGCGTCGTCACTCGTCATCCAGCACCCGGCGGGATTGCCCGGAACTGGTCGGCGGCCGGCGCCGCCGCGCCCGTGTTCGGACGCAACGGCACCGGCCTGCGCGGTAGGGGTCAGGCCTGGGCTTCCTCGCCGCCCGCCACCGTCTCCGTACCCTCGGCCACCTCGGTGGACTCGGCGTCGGACGCCTCGTCCTCCAACAGCTCCTCGCCCTCGGCCTCCGCGTTGCGGGCCATGCCCACCACCGCGTCGCGCTTTCCGAGGTTGATCAGTTGGACGCCCATGGTGTCACGTCCGGTTTCACGAACCTCGGAAACCCTCGTGCGGATCACCCCGCCCGAGAGGGTGATCGCCATGATCTCGTCGCTGTCGTCCACCACCAGGGCGCCGACCAGCGATCCGCGGCCCTCGACGATCTTCGCCGCCTTGGTGCCGAAACCGCCGCGCCCCTGGACACGGTACTCGTCCACCCCGGTGCGCTTGGCGTAGCCACCGTCGGTGGCGGTGAAGACGTACGTCCCCGGCCGGACCACGTTCATCGACAGCAGTTCGTCGTCCTCGCGGAAGGACATGCCCTTGACGCCGGAGGTGGCGCGGCCGGTGGGCCGCAGCGCGTCGTCGGTCGCGGTGAAGCGGATCGACTGGGCCTTGCGGGAGACCAGCAGCAGGTCGTCCTCGGCGGAGACCAGCTCGGCGCCGATCAGCTCGTCGTCCCGGCCCTCCTCGTCCTGGCGCAGGTTGATCGCGATCAGGCCGCCGGAGCGGGGCGAGTCGTAGTCCTTGAGCGCGGACTTCTTCACCAGACCGGCCCGGGTGGCGAGCACGAGGTACGGCTTGTCCTCGTAGGTGCGCACCGCCATCACCTGGGTGATGTGCTCCTCCGGCTGGAAGGCCAGCAGGTTGGCCACGTGCTGGCCGCGGGCGTCCCGGCCGGCGTCCGGCAGCTCGTAGCCCTTGGCCCGGTAGACCCGGCCCTTGTTGGTGAAGAACAGGATCCAGTTGTGGGTCGTCGTCACGAAGAAGTGGTCGACGATGTCGTCCTGCTTGAGCTGCGCACCGCGCACGCCCTTGCCGCCGCGCTTCTGCGAGCGGTAGAGGTCGGAGCGGGTCCGCTTGACGTAGCCGCCACGGGTGATCGTGACGACGATGTCCTCCTCGGCGATGAGGTCCTCGATGGAGAGGTCGCCGTCGGAGGGGATGAGGGTGGAGCGCCGCTCGTCGCCGTACTTCTCGACGATCGCGGTCAGCTCCTCGGAGATGATCTCGCGCTGACGGCCCGGGGAGGCCAGGATCGCGTTGTACTCGTCGATCTTGCGCTGCAGCTCGTCGTGCTCGTCCATGATCCGCTGGCGCTCCAGGGCGGCCAGGCGGCGCAGCTGCATCTCCAGGATCGCGTTGGCCTGGAGCTCGTCGATGGCGAGCAGCTCCATCAGGCCGCTGCGGGCGGCGTCGGCGCTGGCCGAGGCCCGGATCAGCGCGATGACCTCGTCGATCATGTCCAGGGCCCGCAGCAGGGCGCGCAGGATGTGCGCCCGCTCCTCGGCCTTGCGCAGCCGGAAGGTGGTGCGCCGGACGATGACGTCGACCTGGTGGTTGACCCAGTGCCGGATGAAGGCGTCGAGCGAGAGCGTGCGCGGCACGCCGTCGACCAGCGCCAGCATGTTGGCGCCGAAGTTGGTCTGCAGGTCGGTGTGCTTGTAGAGGTTGTTCAGCACGACCTTGGCGACGGCGTCCCGCTTGAGCACGATGACCAGGCGCTGGCCGGTGCGCGAGGAGGACTCGTCGCGGACGTCGGCGATGCCGGCGACCTTGCCGTCCTTGACCAGGTCGGCGATCTTCAGCGCGAGGTTGTCCGGGTTGACCTGGTAGGGCAGCTCGGTGATCACCAGGCACTGGCGGCCCTGGATCTCCTCGACCTCGACCACCGCGCGCATGGTGATCGAGCCGCGCCCGGTGCGGTACGCCTCCTCGATCCCGCGGCGGCCGACGATCAGCGCGCCGGTCGGGAAGTCCGGGCCCTTGATCCGCTCGATCAGGGCCTCCAGCAGCTCCTCGTTGGAGGCCTCCGGGTGCTCCAGCGCCCAGAGCGCGCCGGAGGCGACCTCGCGCAGGTTGTGCGGCGGGATGTTGGTGGCCATGCCGACCGCGATGCCGGTGGCACCGTTGACCAGCAGGTTGGGGATGCGCGCGGGCAGGACGGTGGGCTCCTGCGAGCGGCCGTCGTAGTTGGCGGCGAAGTCGACGGTCTCCTCGTCGATGTCGCGCATCATCTCCATGGCCAGCGGCATCAGCTTGCACTCGGTGTAGCGCATGGCCGCGGCCGGGTCGTTGCCCGGCGAGCCGAAGTTGCCGTTGCCGTCCACCAGCGGCATCCGCAGCGACCACGGCTGGGCCAGGCGGACCACGGTGTCGTAGATCGAGGTGTCACCGTGCGGGTGGTAGTTGCCCATGACGTCGCCGACGACGCGGGCGCACTTGTAGTAGCCCTTCTCGGGGCGGTACCCGCCGTCGTACATGGCGTAGAGCACGCGCCGGTGCACCGGCTTGAGGCCGTCGCGGACCTCGGGCAGCGCACGGCTGACGATCACGCTCATCGCGTAGTCGAGGTACGAGCGCTGCATCTCGGTCTCGAGCTCGATCGGCTCGACCCGGGACACGAAGGTGTCGGTGGCGGTACTGGCGTCCGGCTGCTCGCCGTCGGGACGGTTGTCGTCGACCACTGGTGGTCAGTTTCCTTTCACGCGTGACTGGACTGTGCTGGCAGGGGCGGGCCCCGTCACACGTCCAGGAAGCGGACGTCCTTGGCGTTGCGCTGGATGAAGGAGCGGCGGGCCTCGACGTCCTCGCCCATCAGGACGGAGAAGAGGTCGTCGGCGCGGGCCGCGTCCTCCAGGGTGATCTGCTGGAGCAGGCGGTGGGCCTGGTCCATGGTGGTCACCCGCAGTTCCTCGGCGTTCATCTCGCCGAGACCCTTGAAGCGCTGGATCGCGTCGTCCTTGGGCAGCCGGCGACCGGCCGCGACGCCCGCCGCGATGGTGGCGTCGCGCTCGCGGTCGGAGTACACGTAGTCGAAGTCGTCCTTGCCCCACTTGATCTTGTACAGCGGGGGCATCGCGAGGTAGACGTAGCCGGACTCGACCAGCGGCCGCATGAAGCGGAACAGCAGGGTGAGCAGCAGGGTGCGGATGTGCTGCCCGTCGACGTCGGCGTCGGCCATCAGGACGATCTTGTGATAGCGCAGCTTGGACTCGTCGTAGTCCTCCTGGATACCGCAGCCGAAGGCCGAGATCAGCGCCTGGACCTCGGTGTTCTGCAGCACCTTGTCGATCCGGGCCTTCTCGACGTTCAGGATCTTGCCGCGGATCGGGAGGATCGCCTGGATGCGCGGGTCACGGCCCTGCTTGGCGGAGCCGCCGGCGGAGTCGCCCTCGACGATGAAGATCTCGCACTCGGCCGGGTCCTTGGACTGGCAGTCGCTCAGCTTGCCGGGCAGCGAGGCGGACTCCAGCAGGCCCTTGCGGCGGGTCAGGTCCCGCGCCTTCCGGGCGGCCACGCGCGCGGTGGCGGCCTGGATGGACTTGCGGATGATGTCCGAGGCCTCGTTCGGGTTGCGGTCCAGCCAGTCGTTCAGCTGCTCGTGGACCACCCGCTGGACGAAGGTCTTCGCCTCGGTGTTGCCCAGCTTGTCCTTGGTCTGGCCCTCGAACTGCGGCTCGCCGAGCTTGACCGAGATGATCGCGGTCAGACCCTCGCGGATGTCCTCGCCGGAGAGGTTGTCGTCCTTCTCGCGGAGCAGCTTCTTGTCCCGCGCGTAGCGGTTGACCAGGCCGGTCAGCGCCGCGCGGAAGCCCTCCTCGTGGGTACCGCCGCCGTGGGTGTGGATGGTGTTGGCGAACGAGTAGACCCCCTCGGTGTACGAGGAGTTCCACTGCATCGCGACCTCCACGGAGATCGTCTTCTCCTTGTCCTCCGCCTCGAAGTCGATCACCGAGGGGTGGATCACGTCGCCCTTGCGGGAGTTCAGGTGGGCGACGAAGTCGGCGATGCCGCCGTCGTACCGGTACGTGACGGAGAGCGGGTTGCCCTCCTCGTCCGCGTGCTCCGGCCGCTCGTCGGTCAGCGAGATGGTCAGGCCCTTGTTGAGGAACGCCATCTCCTGGAAGCGCCGGGAGAGCGTCTCGAAGGAGTAGACCGTGGTCTCGAAGATGTCCGGGTCGGCCCAGAACGTGACGGTGGTGCCGGTCCGCTCGGTCGGCTCGCCCTTCACCAGGGCGGCGGTCGGCGCGCCCATCTTGTATTCCTGGGTCCAGAGGTGCCCGTCCCGGTGGATCTCCACCGCGAGACGGGTGGACAGGGCGTTCACCACCGAGACGCCGACGCCGTGCAGGCCGCCGGAGACGGCGTAGCCGCCGCCGCCGAACTTGCCGCCCGCGTGCAGGACGGTGAGCACGACCTCGACGGCCGGCTTCTCCTGGCCGGGGACGATGTCCACCGGGATGCCTCGGCCGTTGTCGACGACGCGGACCGCGCCGTCGGCGAGGAGCGTGACGTCGATGGTGTCGGCGTACCCGGCCATCGCCTCGTCGACGGAGTTGTCCACGACCTCCTGCACCAGGTGATGCAGGCCACGCTCACCGGTCGAGCCGATGTACATGCCGGGGCGCTTGCGGACGGCGTCGAGGCCCTCCAGCACCTGGATGTTGCTTCCGGTGTAGGTGCTCTCGGCCGCCTGCTCGGTCTGGTCTGGGGTCTGGCTGGGGTTGCCGGAATCGGCCACGAAGCGCCCTCTCTGGCACAGCACGGGCCGCATCCCCGCCCCGTGCGGGCGAGCGTGCGACCACGGCGTTTCGACTCGGTTGCCACTAGCAACAGTGTTTGGCTCTCAGTCTACCGGTAGGACTGACAGAGATGGGCTTTTGGCAGCCCCTGAGGGCAGATACGCCGCCCTGAATCCCCTCTGCACATGTCCCGATACTCGCCCCGGGGGCACAGAGCGCCTGGAAGGGCCGTCAGGGGTTCCGGAAGATTCCGGTCCGCTCGACCGCGGGCGCCCGCGGTCACCCCCAGGTGTCGCCCGGTCCCTTGCTCCCCGGCGCGCGCAGCCGGCCGTAGCCGCGGACCGGCGCGGCCGGCCCCAGCACCTTGATCGTCTTGACCGTGCCGCGGCCCAGCTCGTGATTCAGACGGGCCACCAACTGCCTTGCCAGCCAACGCAGTTGAGTGGCCCAGGCGGTGGAGTCGCACTGCACGGTGAGCACCGCGGCCGCGTCGTCGTAGGAGGTGGGCTCGCAGTGCGCCGAGATGTCGGGGCCGACGATCTGCGCCCAACGGCCCATCACCCCGCCGACCGCCGCCGAGGACTCCCACCCGCGCTCGGTCAGCAGCCGGTTCAGCGCCGCCCCCAGCGGCACCGGGTCACGGCCGTCCGAGCGCGCCCCGCTGCGCAGCCCGTACCGCTTCGCCTCGCGCTTCTCCCGGACCTGCTCGCCCCGCTGGCGGGCCTGCGCCCGGGCCGCCCGCAGCGCCGAACGGGCCAGGTCGGCGCCGGTCGGTGCCGGGCCGCCCGGCTGCCCGGCCTCCGGCTGGTCGGCGGCCGGCGGGAGGGCGGTCAGCGGGAGGGCACCCGGCTGAGGGGTCTTCCCGGTCGGATCGCTCATGGCGATCTCCTTTCCCCAGCCTGTGGACAACGGTCGCGGCTACGCGCCGGTGAGCCGTCCAGCGTACGGGAGCGGACGGGGACGGGGGCACGCCGGACGGCAGGTCGAAGGGGCGGCAGGTGTGGAGGTGCGGTGGAGGAACGGGGCGCGCGGCCGCCGTCCGTCAGGCGTCGACCCGGCGCACCGCACCGTCGGCCACCGAGTACCGGGCCCCGGCCAGGGCCTTCGGCACGTCCTCCGCGACCGCCGCGGTGACCAGGACCTGCTCGCCGCCGGCGACCAGCTCGGCCAGCCGGTCCCGGCGGGTGGCGTCCAGCTCGGCGAAGACGTCGTCGAGGATCAGCACCGGTTCGCCGCCGTCGGCGCGCAGCAGCTCGTAGGAGGCCAGCCGCAGCGCCAGCGCGAACGACCAGGACTCGCCGTGGCTGGCGTAGCCCTTGGCCGGCAGCGGCCCGAGCCGCAGGCCCAGCTCGTCGCGGTGCGGCCCGACCAGCGTCAGACCGCGCTCGACCTCCTGCTTGCGGGCCGCCCGCAGGGCCTGGAGCAGTTGCTCCTCGGCCTGCTCGCGGCTGGTCGGCAGCTCGCCCTCGAAGGAGCTGCGGTACTCCAGCACGGTCTCGCCGCCGGCGGGCGCGAGCTGCCCGTACGCGGCTGTCACCAGCGGTTGCAGGGAGGCGACCAGCTGGATCCGGAAGGCGGTCAGCTCGGCTCCGGCACGTGCCAGGTGGCCGTCCCAGACCTCCAGGGTGGAGAGGTCCGCGCCCTTGCCGCCGCCGGAGCGGCGGGCCATCGCGGCGGTCTTCAGCAGGGCGTTGCGCTGCTTCAGCACCCGCTCGTAGTCCTGCCGGACGCCGGCCAGCCGGGGCGCCCGGGCGGTCAGCAGCTCGTCCAGGAAGCGCCGGCGCTCGCCCGGGTCGCCCTTGACCAGGCTGAGGTCCTCGGGAGCGAACAGCACGGTGCGCAGCAGGCCCAGGACGTCCCTGGGCCGGACGTTGTCGGAGCGGTTGATCCGGGCGCGGTTGGCCTTGCCCGGGGTGATCTCCAGTTCGACCAGGGTGCTGCGGCTCCCGGCCACCACCGAGGTGCGGATCACCGCCCGCTCGGCGCCGAGCCGGATCAGCGGGGCGTCGGTGGCCACCCGGTGGCTGCCCAGGGTGGCGATGTAGCCGATCGCCTCGACCAGGTTGGTCTTGCCCTGGCCGTTGGGCCCGACGAACGCCGTCACGCCCGGGTCGAGGGGAACCTCGGCCCGGGCGTAGGAACGGAAGTCGGCGAGCGACAGATGCGCGACGTGCATGGCTGTGGACTGCGCTCGCCTTCTGTGGACGTCCCGGTGGGGCGGACTACTTCGACTCGACCGCGTGGCCGCCGAACTGGTTGCGCAGCGCGGCGATCATCTTCATCTGCGGCGAGTCGTCCTGGCGGGACGCGAACCGGGCGAAGAGCGAGGCGGTGATCGCGGGCAGCGGCACGGCGTGGTCGATCGCGGCCTCGACCGTCCAGCGGCCCTCGCCGGAGTCGGCGGCCCAGCCCTTGAGCTTGGCCAGGTGCTCGTCGTCGTCCAGCGCGCGAACGGCGAGGTCCAGCAGCCAGGAGCGGATGACCGTGCCCTCCTGCCAGCTGCGGAAGACCTCGCGCACGTCGGTGACCTCGGGGGCCGCCTCCAGCAGCTCCCAGCCCTCGGCGAAGGCCTGCATCATCGCGTACTCGATGCCGTTGTGGACCATCTTGGCGAAGTGGCCGGCGCCGACCGCGCCCGCGTGCACCGAGCCGAAGTCGCCCTCGGGCTTGAGGGCGTCGAAGACCGGCTTCGCCTTGGCGACGTGCTCGGCGTCGCCGCCGTACATCAGCGCGTAGCCGTTCTCCAGGCCCCAGACGCCGCCGGAGACGCCGCAGTCGACGAAGCCGATGCCCTTGGCGGCCAGCGACTCGGCGTGCTTGATGTCGTCCGTCCAGCGGGAGTTCCCGCCGTCCACGACCACGTCGCCGGGGGAGAGCAGCTCGGCGAGCTCGTCCACGGTCGCCTGGGTGGCGGCCCCGGCCGGAACCATGACCCAGACCACGCGCGGGCCCTGGAGCTTGGTCACGAGCTCCTGGAGGCTCTCGACATCGGAGATGTCGGGGTTGCGGTCGTAACCGATGACGGTGTGGCCGGCGCGGCGGATCCGCTCGCGCATGTTGCCGCCCATCTTGCCGAGACCGATGAGGCCGAGCTCCATGACCAAGTCCTTACCTGGGGTGACGTGCCTGCCTGCGGCGCCGTTGCCGCGCTGCCCTGAGCCTACGCGCTGAAGCGCGAGGGCCTCCCCGTGGTCGGGCCGACCGGGGGAGGCCTTCCACAGGCTGGACGCCCGGGCTGTGGACAACCCGGGCGACGCGCGCTCGTGACACCGGCGGGGCGGCCGGAGCCGCCCCGGGCGGTCGGTCAGCCGGAGAGGCGGACCGGCATGATCAGGTACTGGTAGGCCTCGTCGGCCTCGGTGTCCACCGAGGCCTTGCCGCTGAGCAGCGCCGGCTTCGTCGGCGTGGTGAAGCTCAGCTGGGCGTAGGCGGAGTCGATGGCCTTGAGGCCCTCCTCCAGGTAGCCCGGGTTGAAGGCGATCGAGATGTCGTCGCCCTCCAGGTCCGCGTCGATCCGCTCGGTGGCCTGGGCGTCGTCGCCCGAACCGGCCTCCAGCGTCAGCACGCCCTGCTCGAAGTTGAGCCGGACCGGGGTGTTGCGCTCGGCGACCAGCGAGACGCGCTTGAGCGCCTCCAGGAAGGGCTGCGTCTGGATCGCGGCGACGGCGCTGAACTCCGTCGGGAAGAGGCTGCGGAACTTGGGGAACTCGCCCTCCAGCAGCCGGGTGGTGGTCCGGCGGCCGGCGCCCTCGAAGCCGATCAGGCCCTCGCCCGCGCCGCCCGAGGACAGCGCGATCGAGACGGTGTCGCCGCTGCCCAGGGACTTGGCGATGTCCTGCAGCGTCTTGGCGGGGACCAGCGCGACCGCCGAGATGTCCGGCTGCTCGGGCTTCCACAGCAGCTCGCGGACGGCGAAGCGGTAGCGGTCGGTGGCGGCCAGGGTGATCCGGTCGCCCTCGATCTCGACCCGCACACCGGTGAGCACCGGGAGGGTGTCGTCGCGGCCGGCGGCCACCGCGGCCTGGCTGACCGCCGAGGCGAACACGTCACCGGAGACGGTGCCGGTCGCGGTCGGCATCTGGGGCAGGGCCGGGTACTCGTCCACCGGCAGGGTGGGGAGGGTGAACCGGGAGCTGCCGCAGACCACGCTGACCCGCTGGCCGTCGGTGGAGATCTCCACAGGCCGGTTGGGAAGGTTGCGCGAGATGTCGTTCAGCAGCCGGCCGGAGACCAGCACGGTGCCGGCCTCCTCGACGTCCGCCTCCAGCTCGACCCGGGCCGAGACCTCGTAGTCGAAGCCGGACAGCGCCAGGCTGCCCTCCTGCGCCGTCAGCAGCAGGCCGGCCAGCACCGGCACCGGCGGCCGTGCCGGGAGGCTGCGGGCAGCCCAGGCCACCGCCTCCGCGAGGACGTCACGCTCCACCCGGAACTTCACCGGTAACCGCCTCCTGGATCGAGCGCTCCCGCTCGCAAAGTCTGGTTGGTCTGATCTTGGTCGTCGGTGCGGCCGGCCGCCGAGCTCTGCCACTCCGCATCCAGTCGCAGAGGACAGTCTGACGTACTCCACCGACAGACGGGGCAGACGGGCGGAAGCAGGCCGAACAGATGTCGGGGAGCGGTTGTCCACAGATTTCGGCCCCACCTGCTTTCAAGCCCTTCAACTGGTCTATAGGTGTAGTGGTAGTAGTAGGGCCTGTGGAAACCGTGGATAACCCTGTTCGTGCAGGTCAGACCCAGTTTTTTGTCCACAGGAGGTGTGGACGGCGGCTGTGGACGAACAGGGCCCGCTGTGGACAGCGGAGCGTTACCCACAGGGCACGTTGGGTATCCACAGGTTATCCCCAGCGCTGTCCCCAGATCCGGGCCCGGTTATCCACGGGGGCCGGTCAACTTTTCGTGACGCCTTTCACACCAGGGCATGAACGCGGGCCCACGGTTGTCGAACTGTGGACGCGGCTGTGGACAACCTGGGGATAACCGCCGTCACCCTGGGGACAACCGGTGGACAACCCGAATGGCCCACTGACGGCCCGCCAATTGTCCACAGCCTGTGGATAACTGTTGTGCACAAGTCCACAGGCACCTGACCTGCGCGGAAGAGCGTAGCGGCGCGCGGCCTGTGGAGGAATTCTGGATAACTCGCGGGCCGGTGGCCTGTGGACGGTGGAGAACCGGCTCCGCCTGTGGACAACGGCCCTGCGCGCCCGGGGTGTTCGAATCACCGGTCAGATGTTCGGCGCGGGCGGCGGACTGGCGGAGCGTCCGTCGGGGCATTCCTGCCCAGCCGATCGGCGACGCACACCTCCGGATATGCCGAAAGGGCGTCAGGATCGCTCCTGACGCCCTCGCAGGGGTGCGGACGGCCCGTCCGTCCGGTCCGGCTAGCTCTTGATGCGGTTGGTCAGTTCGGTGACCTGGTTGTAGATCGAGCGCCGCTCGGCCATCAGCGACCGGATCTTGCGGTCGGCGTGCATCACCGTGGTGTGGTCGCGGCCGCCGAACTGCGCGCCGATCTTCGGCAGCGAGAGGTCGGTCAGCTCCCGGCAGAGGTACATGGCGATCTGGCGCGCCGTCACCAGCACCCGGCTGCGGGAGGATCCGCAGAGGTCGTCCACGCCCAGCCCGAAGTAGGCGGCGGTCTGCTGCATGATGACCTGCGCGGTGATCTCCGGTCCGGCGTCCTCGTCCCCGCCGGGGATGAGGTCCTTGAGGACGATGCCGGCCAACTCCAGGTCCACCGGCGCCCGGTTGAGGTTGGCGAAGGCGGTGACCCGGATCAGGGCGCCCTCCAACTCCCGGATGTTGCGGGTGATCCTGGACGCGATGAACTCCAACACGTCCGCCGGGGCGTTGAGTTGCTCCTGGATCGCCTTCTTGCGCAGGATCGCGATCCGGGTCTCCAGCTCCGGCGGGGTGACGTCGGTGATCAGCCCCCACTCGAAGCGGTTGCGCAGCCGGTCCTCCAGCGTGATCAGCTGCTTGGGCGGCCGGTCGGACGAGAGGACGATCTGCTTGTTCGCGTTGTGCAGGGTGTTGAAGGTGTGGAAGAACTCCTCCTGCGTGGACTCCTTGCTCGCCAGGAACTGCACGTCGTCCACCAGCAGGATGTCCATGTCCCGGTACCGCTTGCGGAACGCGTCCGCCTTGCCGTCCCGGATCGAGTTGATGAACTCGTTGGTGAACTCCTCCGACGACACGTAGCGCACCCGGGTGCCCGGGAAGAGGCTGCGCGAGTAGTGCCCGATGGCGTGCAGCAGGTGGGTCTTGCCCAGCCCGGACTCGCCGTAGATGAAGAGCGGGTTGTACGCCTTGGCCGGGGCCTCGGCGACGGCCACCGCCGCCGCGTGCGCGAAGCGGTTGCTCGCGCCGATGACGAAGGTGTCGAAGAGGTACTTGGGGTTCAGCCGGGCCGCGGGCTCGTCCTTGCGGGAGCCGCCGGCCGGGGGAGCGCCGGGCGGGGCCGGCACGCCGGGGACGGCCGCGCGGTCGGTGGCGCGCTCGGGGCCGGGCTTCTCCGCGGGCCGGCCGGGGGCCGGGCGCCCGCCGGGACCGCGCCGGGCACCGCCGGTCCGCGGGTGCTCGCCGGGGCCGGGGCCGTAGGCGCCGCCGAAAAGGTCGCCCTGGGTGGTCGACGAGGGGCCGTGCGCCGGGCGGGGAGCCGGGCGCTGGGCGGGCGGCTCCTGCTCGGGGTAGCCGGAACCGTGCTCGGGATAGCCCTGGTGGCTCTGGTGACCCTGGTGACCCTGGTGGCTTTGGTGGCTCTCCCAGGGCTGGTTCTGCGGCGGGCCGCCGTAGCCGCCGCCCGGCGGCCGGCCCGAGCCGTACGCCGGCGCCTGGTGCTCCTGGTAGCCGCCGCCGTCGTCGTACCGGTCGTGCTCGTAGCCGGACTCGGAGTCGTAGCGGCGCTCGTAGCCCTGGTGCCCGTAGTCGCCGCCGTCGTCGCGCTGGTACGGCTCGCCGGCCGGCGGCTCGTCCTGCGCGGGCGCGGGGGTGGTGGGGACGGCGTTGGCGTCGACCATCACCGCGATCCGGACCGGGCGGCTGAGTTCGCGGCTGAGCGCCTCGGTCAGCTGGGGCAGCAGTCGCCCCTCCAGCACCTGCTTGGCCCGCTCGTTGGGGGTCGCCAGCAGGGCGGTGTCGTGCATCATCCACATCGGCTGGGTGCGCTGCACCCACTGCTTGTCCATCTCCCCGACGTCCGGGTCGCTGACCAGCCGCTCGACGACTCTCGCCCAGACCGGGACGAGGTCGCTGTTGACATCAGCCACTGGTGCACGCTTTCTCGGTTCCCCGCGGCTCCAGCAGGGGTGGTGGATCAAGAGACTGTGGATCTGTGTCCGTTGACGAAGAACAAAACCAGACAAGTCCTGCAACGGTAGTCAGCGAACAGAGCCGGATCAAGTCGTTGTCCACAGGCTGTGGGCGACGGGGGCCGTGCGCGCGGCCCGGGGCGTCCGTCGTGAAGGGCTGGTTTGACCCTCGCGCCCCGTCCCGCGTACCGTAACCAGGTCGAGTTGTCGATGGCCGCTGCCGCATGTCCGCGGGTCCACCCGCTCCATAAGGCGCGCAGCACGGGCGCCGTGGATTGCCCTGAACCCCAGCCGAACTGGGAGGACGGGTCGGATTTCCGTATCAGGGGAGATCACGCGGACGCACGGTGACGGCCAAGCGACTTCCCGTCATCCTACGATTCACCTCAGGAGCCCCCGAGTGAGCAAGCGCACCTTCCAGCCGAACAACCGTCGCCGCGCGAAGACCCACGGCTTCCGGCTGCGTATGCGTACCCGCGCCGGCCGTGCCATCCTGGCCGCCCGCCGTGGCAAGGGCCGCAGCGCCATCTCCGCCTGATCCGCGCCAGAGTCTGTTGTGCTGCCCTCCGAGAATCGGCTGCGGCGGCGCCAGGACTTCGCGACCGCGGTGAAACGCGGTCGCCGGGCCGGCCGGCCCCTACTGGTCGTCCATCTCAGCAGAGACGGCGACCTCACGGGGCAGGCCGACCGGGCCAGCGACTCCCGCCCGCACGTCGCCGAGGGGACTCCTTCGGCGCGTGCGGGTTTCGTCGTGAGCAAGGCCGTCGGTCCGGCGGTCGTCCGTAACCTGGTCAAGCGCCGACTGCGCCACCTCGTCCGTGATCGTCTCTCCGGGCTGCCCGCCGGTAGCCTGATAGTGGTGCGTGCGCTGCCCCCGGCCGCGTCCGCCTCGTACCAGGACCTGGAACGCGACCTGGACGCGGCGCTCAAGCGGCTGCTGAAGGCGGAGCCCGCCGTGACGGCGCCGACGGGAGCAGGTCGATGAAGTACCTGCTGATGGGTCTGATCAGGGTCTACCAGTGGACCATCAGCCCGCTGCTCGGTCCGGTCTGCCGCTATTACCCCTCCTGCTCGCACTACGGCTTCGAGGCCGTGAAGGTGCACGGGGCGGTCAAGGGCGGCGGCCTGACCGTGTGGCGCATCCTGCGCTGCAATCCGTGGACGCCCGGCGGGGTCGATCATGTTCCGCCGCGCAAGCACCCGGTGTGGCACCGCCGGCTGCGTGACCTGCTGAACCGCGGGTCCGCCGCCGATCAGCCGGTCGCCACGCCCCCCGCCGGTCCGGACCCAGAGGGCCCGGCGACCATTGGTCCCGTGGGGCCGATCCCAATGTCCAAGGAGCCTGACCGGTGACCTTCTCCTTCCTGAACCCCCTGTACACAGCGGTGTCCTGGATCATCGTCCAGTTCCACTCGCTGTACAGCCACGTCTTCGACCCGAACGGTGGCTGGGCCTGGGGTCTTGCCATCGCCTCGATGGTGGTCGTCATCCGGATCTGCCTGATCCCGCTCTTCGTGAAGCAGATCAAGGCGACCCGGGCCATGCAGGCGATCCAGCCGAAGATGAAGGCCATCCAGGAGCGCTACAAGAACGACAAGCAGCGCCAGTCCGAAGAGATGATGAAGCTGTACAAGGAGGCGGGTACCAACCCGTTCTCCAGCTGCCTTCCCATCATCGTGCAGGCGCCGTTCTTCACCGCCCTCTACGGCGTGCTCGCCAAGGTCGCCAAGAGCGAGCCGATCGGCGTCATCCACGGCGACCTGCTGACCAGCGCCGGCCAGGCGCACATCTTCGGCGCCCCGCTGTCGGCGACCTTCCTCGGCAGCAGCGAGGTCAGCGTCAAGATCGTCACCGCGGTGATGATCATCCTGATGTCGCTGTCGCAGTTCATCACGCAGCGCCAGCTGATGACCAAGAACGTCGACCTCACGATCAAGACGCCGTTCATGCAGCAGCAGAAGATGCTGATGTACGTCTTCCCGATCATGTTCGCCGTGATGGGCATCAACTTCCCCGTCGGTGTGCTGGTCTACTGGCTGACCACCAACGTCTGGTCGATGGGCCAGCAGCTGATCGTCATCCGGAACAACCCGACGCCCGGCAGCAAGGCCTGGGACGAGCGCCAGGTCCGGCTGAAGAAGAACGGCCGCCTCAACCCGGACGGCTCGGAGATCAAGGGCGCCCTCTGGGGCATGCTGCCTCCGAAGAAGACGGCCGCGTCCGCCGAGGCCGTCGTCGAGGACGCGGTGCAGGTGCGCCGCCAGCAGCCGCGCAAGCAGACCAAGTCGCAGCGCCAGCACACCGGTGCCGCTCCGACGGCCAGCCTCACCAAGGACGCCCCGGCCCCGGCCGAGGAGTCCGAGGCCGCGGTCCCGGCCGAGTCCGCCGGTGCCAAGCCGACCGCGACCAGGCCCTCCGGGGCCAAGTCCGGCCCGGCCCGGCAGGGCGGCCGGCAGCAGCCGAAGCGCGGTGGGCAGGGCGGCCAGCGGCCGAAGAAGAAGTCCTGACCGACCGGCCCCGGACCGTCCCAGCGGCCCTCTGAACCTCGTTCCCGGCCCACCATCCGGGCCCATCCCCGAAGGAGTCCATCAGTGACGGAAGGCACCACCTCCGCCGTCGAGGTCGAGGCCGCTTCCAGCGCCGACGAGAGCCTCGTCTCCCGCCTGGAGCAGGAGGGCGACATCGCGGCGGACTACCTGGAGGGTCTGCTCGACATCGCCGACCTCGATGGGGACATCGACATGGACGTCGAGGGCGACCGCGCCCTGGTGTCCATCGTCGGCGACGGCAATGACCGCGCCCTGCAGCGCCTGGTCGGCCAGGACGGCGAGGTGCTGGAGGCCCTGCAGGAGCTGACCCGGTTGGCTGTCCACCGGGAGACCGGCGAGCGCAGCCGCCTCATGCTGGACATTGCCGGCTTCCGCGCCCGCAAGCGCACCGAGCTGGCCGAGCTCGGGGCCCAGGCCGCGGAGCAGGTCAAGAGCTCGGGGGAGCAGGTCAAGCTGCGGGCCATGACGCCCTTCGAGCGCAAGGTCGTGCACGACGCCGTCGCCGCGGCCGGTCTGCGCAGTGAGTCGGAGGGCGAAGAGCCCCAGCGGTGCGTGGTCGTGTTGCCGGCCTGACACCGGGGAAGTCGATGACCGGCCGCTTCGGCGACCGGTGACCTTCAGAGGACTCGACCCCGTCCGCCTCGTGCGGGCGGGGTCGTCGTCCCTTCGCGGGGCGTGGCCCGGCGAAAGATGTTTCACGTGAAACAGTGCGGAGAGCGGGTCGGTGGATCCGGGGAGCGGAGAGGTCGAGATGGACACGGAGAGCGCGGCAGCCGGGGATCCGGCGGCGGGTGCCGGTAGTTCGGCCGCTGAGGGCCCGGGCGCCGAAGGCGCGGCGGCCGAGGGGCTGGCCGCCGCCCCGGCCGTGGCTCGGGAGGTCTTCGGTGACCGCTACGAGGCGGCGGTCCGCTACACCGAGCTGCTGGCCACCGCGGGAGTCCAGCGCGGGCTGATCGGCCCTCGCGAGGTGCCCCGGCTCTGGGACCGCCACGTGCTGAACTGCGCGGTGCTCGCCGAGCTGCTGCCGCCCGGGTCGACCCTGTGCGACGTCGGCTCCGGGGCCGGGCTGCCCGGCATCCCCGTCGCGCTGGCGCGCCCGGACGTCTCGGTGACGCTGCTGGAGCCGCTGCTGCGCCGCACCACGTTCCTGGAGGAGGTGGTCCGTGAGCTCGGCCTGGAGAACGTCACCGTGCTGCGCGGGCGCGCCGAGGAGATGGTCGGCAAGCTCGCGGTGGACGTGGTGACCGCCCGGGCGGTGGCACCGCTGGACCGGCTCGCCGGCTGGGGCATGCCGCTGCTGCGCCCGCACGGCCAGATGCTGGCGCTCAAGGGGGACAGCGCCGAGCAGGAGCTGGCCGACTCGCGGGCCGGGCTGGCCAAGCTGGGCGCGGTCGAGTGGACGGTCATCTCGGTGGGCGAGGGCACGCTGGAGACCTCGACCCGGGTGATCCAGGTGAAGGCGGGGGAGAGCCCCGGCGGGGTCAAGGCGGCGACCCGGCGGGCCCGGGCGGCCCGGGCCGGGCGCAACGCCGGGGCCCCGCGCACCGGTGAGCGGAGCCGGGGCGGACGGCGCCGCAGCCGCTGAGCGGGCGGGAGCGGGAACGGGCGGGTGGTCTTCGGACCACCCGCCCGTTCGGCGTTCCGGCCGCGCGCGGTCGTCGTCCCCGGCACCCGGGCCCGCGCCGAAGGAGCCGGCGGCGGGCCCGGTGACACCGGAGCGACCGGCGGGCGGCCGACCGGGTGACTCCCGGCCACCGGAGTGTCGCACCATCAGAATTCCGACATTGCGGGCATGGTGTTTCACGTGAAACGTCGCTCCCTGCTTTCCGGAATCCTCAGTCGCAGCCGGGCGGCGACTGTTGCCGCTCCGGTTTCACGTGAAACACTGACCCCCATGCAGGACTCGGAGACCATCGACCAGATCGATGACACGCCCATCGCACGGGCTGCCCAGGCTGCGGTACAGGCGATCGGCCGAGCGGGCGAGGGTCTTCCCCGACCTGTCGCGACCCGGGTGATCGTGGTGGCCAACCAGAAGGGCGGGGTGGGCAAGACCACCAGCACCGTCAACATGGCGGCCTCGCTCGCGATGCACGGACTGCGCGTGCTGGTGGTGGACCTCGATCCGCAGGGCAACGCCTCCACGGCGCTCGGCATCGACCACCACGCCGAGGTGCCGTCGATCTACGACGTGCTGGTGGAGGGCAAGCCGCTGGCCGACGTGGTGCAGCCGGTGGTGGACGTCGAGGGGCTCTTCTGCGTCCCCGCCACCATCGACCTGGCCGGCGCGGAGATCGAACTGGTCTCGCTGGTCGCCCGGGAGAGCCGGCTGCAGCGCGCCATCGCCGCCTACGAGCAGCCGCTGGACTACATCCTGATCGACTGCCCGCCCTCGCTCGGCCTGCTGACGGTCAACGCGCTGGTGGCCGGCCAGGAGGTGCTGATCCCGATCCAGTGCGAGTACTACGCGCTGGAGGGCCTCGGCCAGCTGCTGCGCAACGTCGAGCTGGTCCGCGCGCACCTCAACCCCACGCTGCACGTCTCCACCATCCTGCTCACCATGTACGACGCCCGGACCAGGCTGGCCGCCCAGGTGGCCGAGGAGGTCCGGACGCACTTCCAGCAGGAGGTGCTGCAGACCGCGATCCCGCGCTCGGTCCGGATCTCCGAGGCGCCCAGCTACGGTCAGACGGTGATCACCTACGACCCGGGTTCGACCGGCGCGCTCTCCTACCTGGAGGCCGCCCGCGAGCTGGCGATGCGGGCGCCGGGCATCGGTACCGGTGGCACGCTGGTCGGTCAGCAGCGGGCGGGTCAGCAGCAGGGCAGCGAGCCGGGGCAGCACGCCCCGATGGCACAGCACGGCACGACGGAGGGCAATCGGTGAGTGGTCGCAGGGGTCTGGGACGAGGGCTCGGAGCGCTGATCGGACCCGCCGCACCGGCGGCCGACGGCGCGGCGACGCAGGCCTCGGCGGCTACGGTGGTGTCCCCCGGGACGGTCTCGCCGGGCGCGGTGCCGCTGCTGCCGACCGGGCGGGGAACGCTGGCGGCCAAGGCGGCCGCCGAGAGCCTGCGGGAGCAGGCCGAGCGGGAGCAGGCGGTCGCCGCACCGGAGCTGGCACAGGTGCCCGGCGCCCGGTTCGCCGAGCTGCCGCTGGACTCGATCACGCCGAACCCGCGTCAGCCGCGCGAGGTCTTCGACGAGGACAAGCTGGCCGAGCTGGTCGCCTCCATCAAGGAGGTGGGCCTGCTCCAGCCGGTGGTGGTGCGCCAGGTCGCACCCGAGCGCTTCGAGCTCATCATGGGCGAGCGGCGCTGGCGGGCCTCCCGGGAGGCGGGCCTGGAGCAGATCCCGGCGATCGTTCGGGCCACCGAGGACGACAAGCTGCTGCTGGACGCCCTGCTGGAGAACCTCCACCGGGCGGAGCTCAACGCGTTGGAGGAGGCGGCCGCCTACGACCAGCTGCTGCGGGACTTCTCCTGCACGCACGACGAGCTGGCGGACCGGATCGGCCGCTCGCGCTCGCACGTCTCCAACACCCTGCGGCTGCTGAAGCTCTCGCCGGGTGTGCAGCGGCGGGTGGCGGCCGGGACGCTGACCGCCGGGCACGCCCGGGCGGTGCTCGGGGTGCCGGACGCCGAGGGCCAGGAGGAGCTGGCCAAGCGGATCATCGCGGAGGGGCTCTCGGTGCGGACCACCGAGGAGCTCGTCATGCTGATGAGCGGCCAGGAGCCGAAGCCCAAGCGCTCGGTCGGACCGCAGGCGGGCAAGCTGCTCTCGCCGGCCTTCAACGACCTGGCGAGCCGGCTCTCGGACCGCTTCGACACCCGGGTCAAGGTGGAGGTCTCGCAGCGCGGCGGCAAGCTGGGCAAGGGCAAGGTCGTCCTGGAGTTCGGCTCGGTGGAGGACCTCAACCGGATCCTGGACAGCCTGGCGCCGGGTGAGGACGGGCTGCGGCTGTCGCAGGGCTGAGCCGGGGCCGACCACGGATCTCGACGGGTGCATGTTCCACGTGAGCGGCTGTTTCACGTGAAACATGCACCCATCGGCGTTCAGGGGGAATGCTCGACTGTGGAGTGGACGAGGAGGTGCGGGGCATGGGACGCCGGATCGTTCCGCTGACGCTGGACAACCTCAAGGACCTGCCGACGACCTGCCGCTCCTGCGTGTTCTGGGAGCTGGA
Organism: Kitasatospora sp. NPDC001603; assembly: GCF_040298365.1. Classification (NCBI taxonomy): domain Bacteria; kingdom Bacillati; phylum Actinomycetota; class Actinomycetes; order Kitasatosporales; family Streptomycetaceae; genus Kitasatospora; species Kitasatospora sp. NPDC001603. The sequence goes on along the minus strand of NZ_JBEPAA010000007.1, from coordinate 140,117 downwards.
TCCGGTCACCGGCCGGGCGGCCGTCGAATCCGGGAAGTCGGAGGCCGAGAAGGAGGGCTGGATCTCCGCGGTGCTGCTGGAGTGGGGATCCTGCGGCCGGGTCGTCTACGTGGACGACGACCCCGCCGGTTTCGTGCTCTACGCCCCGCCGGCGTACGTGCCGCGGTCGCAGTCCTTCCCGACCAGTCCGGTCTCGCCGGACGCCGTTCAGCTGATGATCAGCCGCGTGCTCCCGGGCTACCAGCGGCAGGGGCTCGGCCGGGTGCTGGTGCAGACGGTGGCCAAGGACCTGATGGGGCGCGGGGTCCGGGCGATCGAGGCCTTCGGCGCGGTCGGTCGGCAGTCGCCGAGCTGTGTCCTGCCGGCCGATCATCTGCTGGCGGTCGGCTTCAAGACGATCCGGCCGCACCACCGCTACCCGCGGCTGCGGCTGGAGGCACGCACCACGCTGTCCTGGCGCGGTGACGTCGAGGGCGCGTTGGAGCGGCTGCTGGGCGGAGGCCGGAAGGAGCCCGCGCTGCGACCGTTCTGAGCCGCGCCGTCCGGGGGAACCGGGCAGCCGGGAACGACGATGGCGGCGCCCCCGGGGTGGGGGCGCCGCCATCGCGCTGTGTCGGCCGGAACCGGGCCCGGGGGCCCAGGGCCGACGGCCTAGAGGAAGTCGGCCAGCTCGCGCAGCAGCGCGGCCTTCGGACGGGCACCGGTGATGGACTTCACCGGCTCGCCGCCCTTGTAGACGATCAGCGTCGGGATCGAGATGACGTTGTACTGGGCGGCCGTCTGCTGGTTCGCATCGACGTCGAGCTTGGCGATGGTCAGCTTGTCGGAGTGCTCAGCCGCGATCTCGTCCAGGATCGGGGCGACCTGGCGGCACGGGCCGCACCAGGTGGCCCAGAAGTCGACCAGGACGGGCTTGTCGCTGTCCAGGACGTCGGCCTTGAACGTCGCATCGGTGACGGTAGTGGTGGCGCCGGCCACGGGAACTCCTCGGGGTGGTGCGGAGGGGGTGCTGCCAGGAGAACAACGGGCGGGCCCGTTCTGTTTCTGCCCGGCGGGGTGGGTCGGTGGGGGGTGCTCAGACCGCCACGGTGGCGGCCGCGGCCTCCAGGTCGGCGAGCGAGGCCAGGTAGCGCTCGGCGTCCAGCGCGGCGGAGCAGCCGGTGCCGGAGGCGGTGATGGCCTGGCGGTAGGTGTGGTCGACGACGTCGCCGGCACCGAAGACGCCCGGGATGTTGGTCCGGGTCGAGGGGGCCTCGACCTTCAGGTAGCCCTCGGCGTCCAGCTCCAGCTGACCCTTGAAGAGGTCGGTGCGCGGGTCGTGGCCGATGGCGATGAACAGACCGGTGACGGCCAGCTCGCGGGTCTCGCCGGTGGTGGTGTCCCGCAGGGTGACGCCGCTCAGCTTCGGGTCGCCGTGAATCGCCTCGACCGCGCTGTCCCACTCGAAGCGGATCTTCTCGTCGGCGAAGGCGCGCTCCTGCATCGCCTTGGAGGCACGCAGGGTGTCCCGGCGGTGGATGATCGTGACGCTGCGGGCGAAGCGGGAGAGGAAGGTGGCCTCCTCCAGGGCGGTGTCACCGCCGCCGACCACGGCGATGTCCTGGTCGCGGAAGAAGAAGCCGTCGCAGGTGGCGCACCACGAGACGCCGCGACCGGAGAGCTTGTCCTCGTTCGGCAGGTCGAGCTTGCGGTGCTGCGAACCGGTGGTGACGATCACGGCGCGGGCCCGGTGGACGTTGCCCTCGGAGTCCGTCACGGTCTTGATGTCGCCCGTGAGGTCGACGGCCACGATGTCGTCCGGGATCAGCTCGGCGCCGAAGCGCTCGGCCTGGGCGCGCATGTTGTCCATCAGCTCGGGGCCCATGATGCCGTCCCGGAAGCCGGGGAAGTTCTCGACCTCGGTGGTGTTCATCAGCGCGCCACCGGCGGTGACGGCGCCCTCGAAGACGAGGGGCTTGAGGGCGGCACGGGCGGTGTAGAGCGCAGCCGTGTAGCCGGCCGGGCCGGAACCGATGATGATCACGTTACGGACGTCGCTCACTGCATCTCCTGGTTCGCATCGCGACCCGCGCTAGGGCGGGGAGGGCGGTCCTGCTCCGCCGCCCGGGACAACGACTGACCAGTCTCTCGCATTCCCAGGCCGATCGGCACCAGGCGCCCGCAGTGTGGGAGTGCCGGGCCGCACCCGGCGTGGATCGCACGGGAACGGTGCGGGCGCGGCGGGCGGCCGGGGCCGGCCTCCCGGCGCGCCCGCGGCCCATGGGTGCGCCTCTTCGGCGGGCCTGCCGCGGGGCGCCGGCCGGCCCGCCGGTCAGGGGGCCGGGACGGTGCGGTGCAGCAGCACCGGGCCGCAGTCCGGCGCGCGGAGGTAGACGTCGACCCGGTCGGCCCTGCCCGGCACCCCGTACACCAGCAGCTCGGCCGGGTCACCGGCGTAGCTGCCGCGCTCGGAGGCCAGCAGCGGTCCGTCGGCGGGGGCCGGGCAGGCCGGGGCGCTACCGCCCTGGCCGAGGCCCGGTCCGCCGTCGGTGGGTGCCGGCGCGGACGGGGCGGAGGGCTTGCGGGTCGCGCCCGGGCCCAGCCCCGGTCCGCCGTCGGCCGGTGGCGCGGCGGACCCGGACGTCTCGGCCCGGCCGTCGGGGGTCGCGCCGGTACGGGCGAGCAGCTGCTGCACCTGGGCCGCGAGCCGGTCGTCCTGGTACGCGGTGCCGCCGGTCGAGAGCTGCGCCTTGGGGCCGGCCGAGGGAGCCGTCGCGGCGGCCCGGGCGGAGGCGGTGTCCGCCGTCTGCCGCTCGGCCGGCCGCAGCAGCAGCGAGCTGCCGAGGCCGACCGCGAGCAGCGCGGCCGCGGCGCCGAGCAGGACCGCGGCCCGTCGGCGGCGCGGGCGGTGGCGGCCCGGACCGGTGGCGGAGTTCGCCGTGGCCGGCCGCCGGGGCGGCCCGAGGGGGGCTGTGGCAGGGCGCGGGGCGGCGGCCGGGTCCATGGACCGGGAGGGGGCCCCGGTGCCCGTGTGGGGGCCGTCGGGAGCCGTGGTGGGGGGCGTCCCGGGGTCGGCCGGGTCGGCGTCGGCCGCCGCGGCCGCGAGGGCCGCGTCCAGCCGCGCCGCGATGTCGGCGGGCATCACCGGGGCCGGTGCCCCGGCCAGCAGGGTGGCGAGCCCGGCGAGCGCCTCGGCGGTCTCGCGGCAGTCGGCGCAGCCGGCCAGGTGCGTCCGCAGCGCCTCGGCGGCCGCGGGCTCGACCAGTTCCTCGGCGAGGTCGGCGAGCTCGTCGACGGAGGGGTGCGCTCCGACGGGGTCGGGGGAGGAGAGGGGGGCCGTCATCGCGTGCTCGCGTCTCCTTCCAGAACGGGCCGACCGGTGTCGGGGCCCGTTCCTCTGACGGTCCTGGCCCCGGACGGGTTCCCCGGGGGCGCGGCGCGGCCGCCCGGGGCGGTTCCCGACGGCCCGGCGCCGTCCGGGGAGGCTGCTCCCGACGGCCCTGTTTCACGTGAAACATCGGCTGCGGGTGGAGCATCGGCGCCGCGGCCCTCGCGCAGGTGCCGCACCAGGGGCAGCAGCCGGGCCCGGCCGCGGGCGCAGCGGCTCTTCACCGTGCCGACCGGCACGCCCAGCAGCTCGGCCGCCTCGGCGACCGGGTAGCCCTGCATGTCGACCAGGACCAGCGCGGCCCGCTGCTCGGGCGCCAGCTCGCCGAGCGCCGCCGCCACCTCCCGGTGCAGCTCGGCGCGGACCACCGGGGAGTCGGCCGGTTCGGCGGAGCCGACCATGGCGTCGAGGCGTTGCGGGTCGTCGTCGAGCGGCTTGGTGCGCCGCGCGGCGGTGCGCCGGGCGCGGTCCAGGCAGGCGTTGACGACGATCCGGTGCAGCCACGTGGTGACGGCCGAGCGGCCCTGGAAGGTGTGGGCGGCGCGGAAGGCGGAGACCAGCGCGTCCTGGAGGGCGTCGGCGGCCTCCTCGCGGTCGCCCAGGGTGCGCAGGGCGACCGCCCAGAGCCGGTCGCGGTGGCGGTCGACCAGCAGGCCGAAGGCGGCCCGGTCGCCGGCGACGTGCCGGGCGAGCAGCGCCGCGTCGTCGTCCGTCCGGTCGGCCCCGTCCGCCACTGCCACCCCTCGCCCGTTCCGTGTCCTGCCGCCCCGCCCCCGTCGGGCGGGGCGCGGCGTCCTGCCGTGCCCGCCCGGTCGGGCTCCGGTCAGCCGGAGACCTTGACCTCGGAGACGTAGGCCTTGTACTTGCCGTCCGTATCCTTCGGCAGGCTGGTCATCCAGAGCAAGAGGTAGCGGGTGGTGACCGGTTTCTCCAGGGCGTAGTCGAGCGTGGTGCCGCTCTGCTTGCCGACCGCCGTGAAGTCGCCCGGCTGCGCCCTGGCCGGGTCGCCGGCCGCCTGCGGGCCGGGGATCCGCAACTCCGCCGTGGTGCTGCCGACGAACTGCGCGCTGACCGAGCTGACGGCCTGCGGGGAACCGAGGTCGAGCAGCAGGCCGATGCCGTCCCGGAGGGCGGGCTTGGGGCCCAGCTGGTCGTTGTACCAGGAGCTGACCCAGGACGTGCCGGCGTCGCCGTCGAAGGCCTTGGCCGGGGAGTACTTGTTCTCGCCCGAGGGGCTGAACGCCTGGGCGTCCTTGATCTGGATCGGCACCGGCGGGTGCGGGGCGGTGTGCGCGGTCGGCGACGTCCCGGAGGGCGAGGGGTCGGCGGCGGCCACCGACGTCCCGGGGTTGCGCAGGTGGTCCACCAGCTGCCAGGAGGCGACGCCGATCGCGCCGAGGGCCACCGTCCAGGCCGTCACCTTGAGCGCCCGGCGCAGCCGGCGGCGGGTGCGCCGGACCGGGGCCTGACGGGCCGGGGCGGGCGCCGGTCCGGCGCCGGGGGCGGCCACCACCCGGGTCGGGTTGGGCGCGGTGGGCAGCGCGTGGGTGGTGTGCCGGGGCGGCGGGGCGAAGGCGGGAAGCTCCGGCTCGGGCGGGCGGATCCGCGGCATCAGCGCGATCGCCCTGGCCAGCTCCTCCGGGGTGGAGATCGGCTCCGCGTGGTGCGGCGGCTGGTCGAACAGGGCGCGCGCGGCCAGCTCGGACAGGCCCTTGTGGACGCCGGCCCGGACCTGGTCCGGCGGGACGTCGCGGAGGTCCTTCGGCAGGCCCTGGAGGTCGTAGCGGTCCTCCGGGAACGGCCAGCGGTGGGTGAGCGCGGCGAACAGCAGGGCGCCGATGGCCCGGGTGTCGGTGCGCTCGGCGTCCTCGTCGGCGCCCTCGGCGGGCAGACCGCGCAGGGCGGCGTCGACGGCGATGCCGTTGATCCGGTACTGGCCGCTGTCGGTGCGCAGCACGCAGCGCGGGGTGAGCCGCAGATGCGCCTGGCCGCGCCGGTGGGCGGCGGCCACCGCGTCGGTGACCTGGCGGACCATCTGGTAGGCCTCGTGCGGCTCCATCGGGCCGGTGACGAGCAGCTTGGCGAGGTCGGAGGCGTGCGGCAGCCACTCCCGCACGACGTAGACCAGCTCGCCCTCCTGGACGGCGTCCAGGACCTGGACGAAGCGCGGGTCGCCGAGCAGCGCGGCCGACTTGGCGGCCGCCAGCACCGCCCGGGCGCGCTGGTGACCGGAGGCCATCAGGTGGACGCCGACGGCCCGGCGCAGCTTCTCGTCGACCGCCCGCCAGCTGCTGAAGGTCTCGGTGTGGGAGATGCACTCCTCCAGCCGGTACCGGTGGCCGACCTTGTCGCCGCTGTGCCGCAGCGGGGCGGGCAGGGTCCGCGGGAGGGTGGCGGTGTCACGGGGGTCGTGGGTCGGCTGCGGGTCCTGCGGGGGGCGCCCGGAGGGCCGGCCGGCGGGCGCCGCGGCCGGCTTGGGCCCGGCCTCGCGGGCGGCGAGCTCGGCCCGGATCTCGTCGGCGGAGAGCGGCGCGGTGATCTCCGAGGTCTCCTCGCCGGCGGGGCGCGCGGGCTTCGCCCGGTCCTCGTCGGCGTCCTCGGCGTCCTCGCCGGACGTGGTGGACGGGGCCGTCTCGGCGAGCTCGTCGATCGCCGCGGCCAGTGCGGCTTCGTCCGCCGCCCCGTCAGCTGCTGACGTGTCGACGACCGCCTTGGTGCCATCAGCCACCGTGGTCCTGCCTCCCCTTGTGTCGCCCCGGCCTGAGAGAGTCGCTGGAGCGCTCGGGCCGAGGCCCTGTGCTCCAGGACAATTGTGCCCACTCTTCTCCACCGAGTACGACCGCTGAAAGGTACCCGCGGTTGCGTGCCGGTGGAGAGATGTGGTGCAGATCCGACACTGGGCCGCCGGCTCGGTCCCGGGCGATCCCGGACACCGACGGCGGCCCAGCACCCGCCCGTGGGGGCGGAGAGTCCGGTCCGTCCGGTTGACGCCCGGTCAGGGCGCCGCCCGGACGGACCGGTTGGTACGAAGGGTCAGCGACCCAGTCGGCCGCGCACCATGCCCAGCATGGCGTTCAGCTCCTCGATCCGCAGCTTCTTCGCGATCAGCACGAAGACGGCCAGCTGGACGCCGCCGGCCAGGACGATGGTCAGCACACTGCCGGTCCAGCCGTCGATGACCTGCTGGACCGCCAGGCTGACGCCCAGCCCGACCAGGGTGGCCGGCACACAGGCGGTGATCAGCCGGGTGTAGGTCTTGCCGATCCGCTTGGTGTCCAGGCCGCCGATCTTCTTCTTCAGCTTGGGCACCGCCACCGTCACTCCGACGGCGTACGCGAGACCGTACCCGAACGCCATGCCCGTCACGACCCACTCGGACGGCAGGACGATCCAGCAGACCAGGGAGAACACGGCCTGGCAGGCCGCCACCCAGACGGTGTTGGAGAACGGCGTCCGGGTGTCCTCGTACGCGTAGAAGCCGCGCAGCATCACGTACTGCGCCGAGTACGGGATCAGGCCCAGGGCGAAGGCGGAGAGCATCAGACCGACGTTGGTGGCGTTGTCCAGGGCGACGTCGTTGCCGCCCACCGCGTAGATCGCGCGGCCGATCGCCGGGCCGAGCGAGAGGAACAGGAACGCGGCCGGGACGACCGCCACGGCGGTGCTGCGCAGCCCGTGCGAGAGGTCGTCGCGCACCGCGCCGGCGTCCTCGTCGGCGGCGGCCCGGGAGAGCCGGGGGAGCACCGCGCTCATGATCGAGACGACGATGACGGCCTGCGGCAGCTGCCAGATCAGCAGGGCGTTGGAGAAGGCGACGAGACCCACACCGCCGTGGCCGCCCTTCGCGGCGGAGTCCCCGGCCGAGGTGGCGAGCTGGGTGATGACCAGGTAGCCGGCCTGGTTGGCCAGCACGAAGAAGAAGGTCCACTTGGCCAGCCGGGCGGCCTTGCCCAGGCCGTGGCCGCGCCAGTCGAAGCGCGGCCGGTAGTGGAAGCCGGCCGCCCGCAGGTACGGGACCATCGACAGCGCCTGGACGGCGAGGCCGACCAGGGTGCCGATCCCGAGCAGCCGGACGCCCTCGGGGGAGATCGTCTCCGGGCTGACCTGGGTGGTGCCGGCGCCGCCGTAGACCCAGAGGTAGGCGGAGAAGGTGAAGATCACCACGATGTTGTTCAGGACCGGGGTCCACATCATCGCGCCGAAGCGGCCGCGGGCGTTGAGGATCTGCCCCATCACCACGTGGACGCCCATGAAGAAGATGGTCGGCAGGCAGTACCGGGCCAGGGCCACCGTGGTGTCGGCGCTGGCGGCGTTGCCCATCAGCGGGTGCGCGATCAGCTGCACCAGCAGCGGAGCGCCCAGCACGGCCACGAAGGTCACCCCGGCCAGGCCCACCATCACCAGGGTGAGCAGCCGGTTCGCGTAGGCCGTGCCGCCGTCCGCGTCGTTCTTCATGCTGCGGACCAGCTGCGGCACGAAGACGGCGTTCAGGGCGCCGCCGCCGATCAGGATGTAGAGCAGGGTGGGCAGGGTGTTCGCCGCGTTGTAGGAGTCACCCATCACGCCCAGGCCGATCGCGGCGGCGATCACCATGGTGCGCAGGAAGCCGGTGCCGCGGGAGACGAGCGTGCCGGCCGCCATGATGGCGCTGGAGTTCAGCAGGCTCGACACCTTGCCGCCGCCGGTGGCGGGGGCGGGGGCCGGTGCGGCGGGCGCCTCCGCGGCCAGCTCCTCCAGCGGCTCCACCGCGGGCGGCAGCTGGACCGCCGCCACCTGCATGGTGGCCTCCTCCTCGGAGAGCGGCGGGTCGAACTCGATCGGCGGCACGAACGGGCGCTGCCCCTCCGGACCGTTGCGGTAGCCCTGCGGACCGGGGTGGCCCGGGTTCCCGTGGTACGCGCCGGCCGGGGGGAACGGCGCGGAGGACGGGAACGGCGCCGGTCCGACCGGCGGCTGGGCCGTCATCGGGGGAGCCGGCGGCTGCGGAGCCGGCGGCTGCTGGGCCGGCGGGCGGGCCGCGGCCTCGGCGGACCGGCCGCCGAACAGGTCGTCCACCCCCACGTACTCGGTGCTCTCGGAGTCCCAGGCCGAATGCGCCGGGCCGGGCTGCCACTGCTGCTGGTGCGGCTGCTCCTGGCCGCCCCACTGGCCGCCGACCGGGGCCGGCTGCTCCCAGTGGGGCGCGCCCTGCTGCCAGGCCGCCACCGGCTGCTCGGCCGCGCCCTGGTGGGCCGCGCCCTGCTGCACCGGGGTGTCCCAGCCGGGCTGCACCGGCGGGACGGGCGGGGCGAACGTCGCCGGGGGGACCGGCGTCGGGTAGCCGCCGTTCTGCGGCGGCAACTGCGGCGGCACGTCGTACGCGGCGACCGGCGGCTGCGGCTCGGCCGGCCGGGCGGCCCGCAGACCGTACGGGTCCTGGCCGTCCTGGGGACCCTGGTACGCGTCGGCCGCGTACGGGTCCTGGGCGTAGGTGTCGGCCACGTACCAGTCGCCGGACGGCGACTCGGCACCCGGCCGGCCCTCACCGCGGCCCGGCGGCCGCTCCTCGCTGCGCCCGGTCATGTCACCTCTTCGATGTCGTGGGGGAGGCCGCCCCGGAGAAAACGGGCGGGTATCGGCGGTGTCAAGGACCAACCTTCTCATCACTGGTGGTCCGATCCCGGCCATCTGCGGTGCTGCCGCGCGGTGTCTGCGCGGCTCCTCCACGCTCCGGCCCCTGCGGGCCGTCCCCGTCCGCCGCCGCGGGCTCCGTCCGGTCCGCCGCCCCCTCGGGCCGGGCCGGCCGGTCGGCCGCCCCGTCGCCGGCCGCCGGGGCGTCGTCGAGCGGCTGGTCGTCCAGCGGCGCGTCGCCGTACGGCTCGTCGCCGTCGTCCTCCGCCCGGCGCTTGCGCTGGCGGAAGAACCGCAGGGCCGCCAGCAGGAGCAGCACCAGACCGCCGCCGAAGACGTACAGCACCCCGTTGGTCACCGAGGTGACCTCCACGGTGAAGACCTGCGCCTCGCCGTACTTCTGCGGGTTCGGCCCGGTGGTCCAGAGCTGGGCGGTCACGGACACCGGCCCGTTGTTCTGGGCCTCGGCCGGGAACCGCAGGGTGACGCTCTGCGAAGCGGGCAGCACCAGCTCCTCGGCGGGCCGGATCTTGAGCCGGTTGGCCTGGCCCGGGAGCAGCACCAGCTTGAGGTTGGTGACCGGCTGGGTGAGGTCGTTGCGCACGCTGACCTGGAGCACCCCGGTGTCACCGGCGAAGGTGATGACGTTCTTCTTCGGGACGTACACCGCCTTGGTCAGCTCGCTGAGGTAGCCCGCCACGCCGTCCCGGTAGACGGAGCCCTCCGGTGCCTGCGCCCGCCACTCGGTCGACATCGAGCGGACCATCGCGGCGCTGAACGGGCCGCGCACCCGCTGGGGCAGGGTGAGCACGCGCATCAGGGTGTCCAGATCGCTCTGGATCCTGATGGTGTCGGTCAGCGCCGAGGACGGCAGCTCCGAGGCCCGGGCCTGCGACGGGTAGTCGGTGGCCGCCGGGACGGCGGTGTTGGCCTTCGGATCGGCCGCGGCCTGGGCGAGCGTGTCCAGCTTGACCGGGTCCACCCACCTGCCGGCCTGCGCCGCCAGCACGGCGGTGGCGAGCGCCTTGGCGGTGCCGGCGGTCAGGTCGCGCGGCGGCATCACCAGCAGACCGCGCGGGTTCTGCGGCTCCTGCCGGGAGATCACGAAGGTCTCGGCGAGGAAGCGCTGGACCGCCAGGATCTGCTCCTGCGGCGTGTTCAGGTCCCGGTCGAACAGCGCGGAGACGGTCTCGTCGGCCACCACCGCGTTCTGTCCGCCGCCGATCGGGCGCACGGCGGTCGGGGTGTACTTCAACGCGTCCGGCTCCGGCAGGCTCGCGCCGTTGACCAGCACCAGGGAGCTGCCGGTGCGCTGGGACATCGCCGCGATCTGCTGGTCCAGGTAGCCCTGGTAGGGCCAGGCCACGTCCGAGCGGGTGTCCACCGCCAGCCGGCCCTCGACGGTCAGCCGGCCCGCCGTGGCGGCCTTGCCGAGCGCGGCGTCCACCCCCGGGAGCTCGGCGGCGTTGTGCGCGATCGAGGCGAGGTCCGGATCGGCGTACGGCAGCGACACCACCTGGCTGCCCGCCTTCGCCACGGCGGCCCGCAGCTTCTCCAGCCAGGCCGTGGCGGCCGCCGAGCCGCTGCCCGCGACGGTGTTGTCCTCCTTCGCCGCCTTCTTCTCCGTGCCGGGCTTCTGCACCCGGTACTGCTTGGTCATCGCGAACGCGGTGTCCAGCAGGTCCGGGTCGACCACCCAGGTCAGGTTCGGCAGCGTGGCGCCGGTCTCCACCAGCTCGTAGAGCCGGCCGCCCGGCGCGAACTCCGCCGCCAGGCTGTCGTCGCGCAGCACCGGGATGCTCTGGTCGTTGTCGGACATCGTCTGCGCGGCCAGCACCGGGGCGTGGACCAGCGGCCAGACGGTGGTGAGCTTGGAGGGCTGCGCCTCGGCCGTGGACGGGGTGTAGGGCAGGAAGGTGCGGGCGATGCCCAGCGGGCGGTCGTGCTGGTTGTCGCCGGTCGAGCCCCAGACGTCCACGGCGAGCTCGTAGACGCCCTCACCGCCGGACAGCTGGAGGTCGGCCACCGCGACGCTCAGCGTGAACGGCTGGCTCTGGCCCGGGCCCAGCTCGTTCAGCGCGTACTGGGGGCTGTCCAGGTCGACGCCGTCCGCGCCGACCGGGTTGGTCCGCCCGGCGGTCACGGTCAGATCGCTGCGGGTGGTCAGCGGCCGGCCCTGCCAGGGCTTGCGCACCGCGGCGTGGGCCGACTTCAGCACCGACTGACCGGCGTTGGTGACCTGCCCGGTGATCGTCACGGTGCCGTTCTGGACGGCCACCGGCTTGTTCACGCCGTCGATGGTCATCACCACCGGGTACTCGGCGGAGACCGCCGTCCCGGCCGCCGGACGGCCGCCCCCGGCGGGCGACGCCCCGGTCGCTCCGGCCGGCACGGCCGGGAGCAGCGCCAGCGCGGCGCCGAGGACGGCCGCCAGCCGCCGGACGGCACGCGCCGGGCGGCGCCCCGGGCCCCGCCCGTCGGCGCCGCCTCCGGTGCGTTCGCAGGCCCGCCCAGGGTGTCCGTCCGCCTCCAGGCCCGAGTGCCGTGCCGGCTCGCCCACGCGCTTCGCCCTCGCCGTTCTCGATTGCTCGCTGCTTGATGCTGTACTGCTGCGGATGTCCCGCCGGCCGGAGAGGACCGGCCGTGGATCGGTAGATCGGTAGATCGGTAGATCGGTAGATCGGTGGATCGGTGGTGAGGAACGCGTCCGCCCGACGGTCCGGTCGGCCGTGCCGGCGCGCGGCACCGCGGCTCCTCGCCGGTGCCCGAGACTCGCTCCACCCGGCATGGTAACGATGCAGCGGGTGGTGCAGTGTTGCGGGCCTTGGGGTGAGCACCGGAAAACGCGCGGGCAGCGGGGCCGCCGGGCCACGTACCCTTGTGAGCCGTGTCCACTGCCAATGAGCCCACCGCCCACGAGTCCGGCGCCCATCATTCCAGCATCGCCACCCAGGCCGTTCCAGGGCTGAGCGAGGCGCAGACCCGGGGGCTGCAGGAACTGCTCCGGGTGTCCCCGGTCGCCGACGAGATCGCCCGCCGCTTCCAGGCCGCCGGGCACCGGCTCGCGCTGGTCGGCGGCTCGGTCCGGGACGCGCTGCTCGGCCGCCTCGGCAACGACCTGGACTTCACCACCGACGCCCGTCCGCACGAGGTCCTGAAGCTGGTGAAGGGCTGGGCGGACGCCGTCTGGGACGTCGGCATCGCCTTCGGCACCGTCGGCGCCCGCAAGGACACCCCGCAGGGCTCCTTCCTGATCGAGATCACCACGTACCGCTCCGAGGCGTACGACCGCACCTCGCGCAAGCCCGAGGTCACCTACGGCGACACCATCGAGCAGGACCTCGTCCGCCGTGACTTCACCGTCAACGCGATGGCCGTCGACCTGCCCGGCCGCGGCTTCGTCGACCCGCACCGCGGTCTGGACGACCTGGAGGCCCGGGTGCTGCGCACCCCCGCCACCCCGGAGGAGTCCTTCTCCGACGACCCGCTGCGGATGATGCGGGCCGCCCGCTTCGCCGCCCAGCTGGACTTCGAGCCGGCCCCCGAGGTGGTCGCCGCGATGACCGCGATGGCCGAGCGGATCACCATCGTCTCCGCCGAGCGGGTCCAGGCCGAGCTCAACAAGCTGCTGGTCGCCGCCCACCCGGTGAAGGGCCTGCGGCTGCTCGTCGACACCGGCCTGGCCGACCACGTGCTGCCCGAGCTGCCGGCGCTGAAGCTGGAGCGGGACGAGCACCACCGGCACAAGGACGTCTACGAGCACTCGCTGACCGTCCTGGAGCAGGCCATCGACCTGGAGCAGGACGGCCCCGACCTCACGCTGCGCCTCGCCGCGCTGCTGCACGACATCGGCAAGCCGCGGACCCGGCGCTTCGAGTCCGACGGCCGGGTCTCCTTCCACCACCACGAGGTGGTCGGCGCCAAGATGACCCGCAAGCGGATGCGTGAGCTCAAGTACTCCAAGGAGCTCACCGAGGACGTCTCGCGCCTGGTCGAGCTGCACCTGCGCTTCCACGGCTACGGCGGCGGCGAGTGGACCGACTCGGCGGTGCGCCGCTACGTCACCGACGCCGGGCCGCTGCTGGAGCGCCTGCACAAGCTGACCCGCTCCGACTGCACCACCCGCAACCGGAAGAAGGCGGCGGCGCTCTCCCGGACGTACGACGGGCTGGAGGAGCGGATCACCGAGCTGAAGGCCCAGGAGGAGCTGGACGCCGTCCGCCCCGCGCTGGACGGCAACCAGATCATGGAGCTGCTCGACCTCAAGCCGGGTCCGCAGGTCGGCAAGGCGTACAAGCACATGCTCGAACTGCGTCTGGAGCACGGCCCGCTGGAGCACGAGGAGGCGGTCGCCGCCCTCCGTGCCTGGTGGGCGGCCCAGCAGGGCTGAGCAGGGCGCGGCACGCCGGAGGGGTGGCCCGGGGACTCCCCGGACCACCCCTCCCGCGTCGTGGCGGTGGGCCGTCAGCCGTTGATCCCCTGGAGGCAGAGGACGTAGCTCAGCGCCGCGGTGGACGCCTCGCGGGTGTAGCTGCTGTCCGAGTTCGGCACGTTGTCGCACGCCTTGTCGTCGCTGGAGGCGAGGATCTTGCGCAGCACCTTGTACTGGGCCCGCGAGTCGGAGCAGGCGAGCATCGTGATCCGCGGGTTGGGGTCGTGGGTGGCACCCGTCCCGTTCTCGTTGCGCAGGCAGTCGCCGGCCTTGGCCCGGTCGATGTCGCTGGGCACCGAGGAGGCCCCGGCCGGGGAGGACGGCTTCGCCGCACCCGGCGTGGTGATCTCCGGGATCGGCGGCAGCGAGAAGGACGGCATCGGGGGCATGGACACCGTGGCCGGCGGCGGCAGCACGATCGGGTGGTACGGCGTGGCGCTGCGGTGGTTCGCCCCGAGCAGCGCGCCGGTGGTGATCAGGATGACGAACGACGTGATCGAGAGGATCGGCAGCAGCAGCATCAGCATGTGCGGCCGCTTGGTCAGCGGGACGCCCGGGTCGAGCTGCGGGCCGTGGGTGCCGGGGGCGGGCGGCGGCAGGTCCTTGATCTTGTTGTGCGCGGCCAGGTTCCGCAGCAGGGTGATCGGCGTGATGATCGAGGACAGGTAGCCCCACCAGCCCTGGACCAGGGTGCGGGCGGACATGTCGCGGACCACCGCGGTGCCGCAGGTGCGGCAGAACGGCCCCGGCTGCTTCAGGAACCGCATGACGATGATGATGCCCTGGTGCCCGCGGACGGTGGTCTCCACGGCGGGGAAGCCGCCGCAGAACCGGCAGACCGGTCCGCCCTGGGGCGCCTGCTGGGCGTACCCGGCCTGCTGCTGCGGGTAGCCGTAACCGGGCGGTGCGGGCTGGGCGGGCACGCCGTACCCGGGTGCGGCCGGCGGCGGCGCGGCGGGGTAGCCGTAGCCGGGCGGGGCCGGGGGCGGCGGCTGGGCGCCGTACGGATTGCCGGCCGCGTAGGGGTTGGCGTCGGCCGGCGGCGGGGCGCCGTACGGCATCTGGGGAGGTGGAACGGACAAAGGGGGTCCCCCGTGGAAGGTGAGCGGTGAGGAGAAGGGGTCAGGACTTCTTGACCGGCGGCACACCGGTGGTCAGCGGACCGAGGCAGAGCACGTAGCGCTTCTTGTTCCAGCGCCGCCCGCTCTTGCCCGAGACGGTGCTGGTCGTTCCGACGGTCTGCCTGCAGCGGCTGGTGTCGGTGCTGTCGAACGTGGCCAGCACCTTGTAATTGGCCTTGCTGTCGGTGCACTTGACGATGTCGACGCTGCGCGAGCCACTGGCCTTGACGCAGTCGCCGGCCTTGGCGCTGCTGACGCTCGGGCCGCTGACGAAGTAGCCGACGACCAGCGCGGCGCCGCCGACCACGGCGACGCCGGCCTTCAGCTTGGCCTTGGTCCCGGTCTTGCGCGCCGGCTCGGCGGGCGGTTGCCCGTACGGGGGCTGCTGCCCGTACGGCGGCTGCTGGCCGTACGGGGCCTGGCCGCCGGGCGGCGGACCGTACGGGGGTTGCCCGTACCCGGGGGCGGCCGGGGCGGGCGGCGGCGCGGCCGGGTAGCCGTAGGCCGGCGGCTGTCCGTAGCCGGCGGGCGCCGGCTGGGGCGGCCCGTACTGCGGAGGCGGAGCACCGTACGGCGGTCCGCCCTGGGGCGGAACGCCCGGCCCGGGGGCCTGCGGATAGCCGTACTGGGGCGGCGGCCCGTACGGACCGGGCGGTGTGCTCATCAGGTTCTCCCCCGAGACAGAGTGCTGTCGCTCCGACAGATCTGACGTACCTTAGCGACTCACCCGGACGGGGCAGGTTCCGAGGGTGCGCGGTCTCAGGACACCCGGTCGCCGGGGAGCGGTCCGGTCCGCCGGGCCGCCCGCAGGTAGAACACGGCGGCGAGCGCGTAGACCAGGGAGACTCCCACGACCACCCCGACCGAGCGGCCGGAGAGCGGCAGCACCAGCGCGGTCACCGCGGCGGCGGCCACGAAGGCGACGTTGAACAGCACGTCGTAGATGGCGAAGACGCGGCCGCGGTAGTCGTCCTCGACCGACTCCTGGACGACGGTGTCGGCGCAGATCTTGGTGCCCTGGGTGACCACGCCGAGCAGCAGCGCCGCGATCAGGCACGGCACCAGGGAGAAGCTCAGGCCGAGCGCGGGCACGAAGGCCACCGGAGCCGCCAGGCAGAGCGTCATCCAGCCGCCCAGCCCGAGCCGTCGGGTGCACCACGGGCTGATCACCGCGGCGAGGAAGAAGCCGGCGGCGGAGAGGCCGACCGCCTGGCCCAGGGTGACCAGCCCGGCGGCGCTGTCACTCGGGTCGTTGAAGGTGTAGCGCGCGAGCATCACCAGGACGACGATCAGCACGCCGTAGCAGAACCGGGCCGCGGTGACGGCGGCGAGCGCGTGCACCGCGGGCCGGCAGTCCCGGACCAGATGGGTGACGGCCGCGCCCAGGTCGCGGGCGGCCAGCACCAGCGCCCGGCCCAACGGCGGGCGGTCGGTGCGGTGCTCGGGCCCCAGCAGGTCCCGGTCCATCCGGCGGGCCGCCAGCGCGGCCGACAAGTAGAGCAGCGCGGCGACGGTGACCAGCGCCGCGTCGGCCCTCGGCCCGGGGGTCAGCACCTGGTGCAGCAGGAAGCCCAGGCCTCCGCCGGAGGCCGCGGCGACCGTGCCCAGGGTGGGGGAGAGCGCGTTGGCGGTCACCAGCTGGTCCTGCGGGACGACCCGGGGCAGCGCCGCGGACAGGCCCGCCAGGATGAACCGGTTGAGCGCGGTGACCAGCAGCGCGGAGGCGAAGAACAGCGCGGTCGGGGCCTCGGCCAGGAGCAGGCCGCCGGTGACCAGGCCGAGCCCGAACCGGGCCAGGTTGCCGTAGAACAGCACCTGACGGCGGCGCCAGCGGTCCAGCAGCACACCGGCGAACGGGCCGATCACGGAGAACGGCAGCAGCATCACGGCCAGCACCGAGGCGATGTCGGCGGGGGAGGACTGCTTCTCCGGGGAGAACACCACGTAGGCGGCGAGCGAGACCTGGAAGACGCCGTCGGAGAGCTGGGAGAGCACCCGGGCGGTCAGCAGTCGGCGGAAATCTCGCCCGCGGAGCAGGCCGAGGAGCGTGGCGCGGTGCGCGGTCTGGTCGGTGCTGCCGTTGTCCGTGATCGCCACCCGCCCAGACTGCCATGGAACCGGTCCGTGTTTCACGTGAAACATTCGCCGGAAAACGGTGAACGGGCCCACGGCGGACCGTGGACCCGTTCAGCGCGTGTCCTGTGCTCAGCGCCCGGAACCCGGGCGCCCGACGATCGGGATCGTCATCGAGCTCAGCGCTCGACCTCGCCCTTGATGAACTTCTCGACGTTCTCGCGGGCCTCGTCGTCGAAGTACTGGACCGGCGGGGACTTCATGAAGTACGAGGACGCGGAGAGGATCGGGCCGCCGATGCCGCGGTCCTTGGCGATCTTCGCGGCGCGCACGGCGTCGATGATGACACCCGCGGAGTTCGGGGAGTCCCAGACCTCGAGCTTGTACTCGAGGTTCAGCGGGACGTCGCCGAACGCGCGACCCTCAAGGCGGACGTAGGCCCACTTGCGGTCGTCGAGCCACGCCACGTAGTCGGACGGGCCGATGTGGACGTTGTTGGCGCCCAGCTCACGGTCCCGGATCTGCGAGGTGACGGCCTGCGTCTTCGAGATCTTCTTGGACTCCAGGCGCTCACGCTCGAGCATGTTCTTGAAGTCCATGTTGCCGCCGACGTTCAGCTGCATGGTGCGCTCGAGCACGACACCGCGGTCCTCGAACAGCTTGGCCATCACGCGGTGCGTGATGGTGGCGCCGACCTGGGACTTGATGTCGTCACCGACGATCGGCACGCCGGCCTCGGTGAACTTGTCCGCCCACTCCTTGGTGCCCGCGATGAACACCGGGAGGGCGTTCACGAAGGCGACCTTGGCGTCGATGGCGCACTGGGCGTAGAACTTCGCCGCGTGCTCCGAACCGACGGGCAGGTAGCAGACGAGAACGTCGACCTGCTGGTCCTTGAGGACCTGGACGACGTCGACCGGGGCCTCGTCGGACTCCTCGATGGTCTCCCGGTAGTACTTACCGAGGCCGTCGAGGGTGTGGCCGCGCTGGACGGTGACACCGGTCGGCGGCACGTCGCAGATCTTGATGGTGTTGTTCTCGCTGCTGCCGATGGCGTCGGCCAGGTCGAAGCCGACCTTCTTGGCGTCGACGTCGAAGGCGGCGACGAACTCCACGTCACGGACGTGGTACTCACCGAACTGGACGTGCATCAGGCCGGGGACCTTGCCGGCCGGGTCGGCGTCCTTGTAGTACTCGACACCCTGCACCAGCGACGCGGCGCAGTTGCCCACGCCCACGATGGCTACGCGAACCGAACCCATTCCGGTTGCTCCCTGTGATCTCATGAGGGCCGCCGGTGCTCGGCGGCGCTCGTCCTGCGTTTTCGATGAATGCCTGACGGGCGCGAGGCGCCCACTCCTACCGCGCGGCACAGGGCGGACGCGGTGTCAGCGCTCCTGGTCGGAGCGCCCCGGGCGGTCGTACGGTGGCCCGGGCGGATCCGGGGATCCGGCCTCCTGGCCACGGCCGTCCGAAGTCTTGTCGGATCCTGCGGTACTCGGCCCGCCGGTGAGCGGTCCGGTCCGGCCACTGCGGTTGGCCCGCTCGGTCTCGATCAGCTCGTTGAGCCACCGGACCTCGCGCTCCACCGACTCCAGGCCGTGCCGCTGCAGCTCGACGGTGTAGTCGTCGAACCGCTCGCGGGCCCGGGCGAGCGAGTTGCGCATCCGTTCGAGGCGCTCCTCCAGCCGGCTGCGGCGACCCTCCAGGACGCGCATCCGCACGGCCCGGTCGGTCTGGCCGAAGAACGCGAAGTGGACGCCGAAGTGCTCGTCCTCCCACGCGTCGGGGCCGGAGTCGGCCAGCAGCTCCTCGAAGCGCTCCTTGCCCTCGGGGGAGAGCCGGTAGACGATCTTGGACCGCTTGCCGTTGAGCGCGGTGGCCGGGACGTATTCGTCGTCCGGGTTGTCCTCCACGAGGAAGCCCTGGGCCACCAGGCTCTTCAGACACGGATAGAGCGTTCCGTAGGAGAACGCGCGCAACGTTCCGAGCAGGACGTTGAGCCGCTTGCGCAGCTCGTACCCGTGCATCGGGGCGTCGTGGAGCAGGCCGAGAACGGCGAACTCCAGCACTCCTGAGCGCCTGCCCAATGCCGTCGTCCTCCTTCCTCCAGGCCGGATCCTGGCCCGCCGTCTCCGGCGGTATGCCGTGCCGATGTATCGGCTCGATATATCGAGAACAGTAAACCTGGGTCCCCGGTCGGGCAAGGGGGGCACGCGTGAATGTGATCACAAGGCGACGCGCAGGTGTGCTTGGCAACGGGCATGTAATGATCTGCCGTCGTTTTGCGGGTATTGGTACCTGATGCCCGATTAGGTGCGGTTCTCGGCTGCGTACGCTGTCGCGTGTGCACGAGGACCACCTCCGGGGTTAGGGCGGTTGCGGGCATCGGACGTGAACCCTGCCTTCAGGCTCGACCGCCTGGCGAGGAGTAGCTGGAACATGAGCGAACGACGGCGGAGGTCTGCCGACGGTGGCGGGCAGCCCCCGGGTGACAACGGCCGCCCGGGCGGCGCGGGACAGGACGGGCCCGGCCCGGACGGTCCCGGCCGCCGGCGTCCGGCGGGTGTCCGGGAGACCGCGCAGCAGCCCCGGATGACCCGGGCCGAGATGCGCAAGGCGGCCCAGAAGGGCGGCAAGCGCACCGGCGGCGCGGCGGCGGCCGGTGCGGATGACCGCGGTGGCAAGCCCGGCAAGCCCGGCAAGAAGCGGTTCATCGACTACCCGCGCTTCGGCAAGCAGGGTGTCCGCCGCTGGCTGCCGTCGTGGAAGCAGTGGCTCACCGGCTTCCTGGTCTTCTTCGCGACCTGCGTGGGCGGGGTCTGGTACGCCTACGCGTCCACCACCGTCCCGCAGATCCACGACCTGGTGAACGACCAGAACAACATCTACTACTGGGCCGACGGCTCGGAGATGGCCCGCAAGGGCGAGACCAACCGGCAGATCGTCGAGCTCGCCGACATCAGCCCCAACGTCCAGAACGCCGTCATCGCCGCGGAGAACGCCACCTTCCGCACCGACAGCGGCATCGACCCCGTGGGCATGATGCGCGCCGTGTACAACATGGCGACCGGCGGCGAGACCCAGGGCGCCTCGACGATCACGCAGCAGTACGTCAAGAACGCCTACCTGAGCCAGGACCAGACGCTCAGCCGCAAGGTGCGCGAGTTCTTCATCACCCTGAAGGTCAATCAGGAGACCGAGAAGAACGACATCCTGCGGGACTACCTGAACGTCAGCTGGTTCGGCCGCGGGGCCACCGGCATCCAGGCGGCCTCCCAGGCGTACTACGGCATCGACGCCAAGGACCTCGACATCTGCCAGAGCGCCATGCTGGCCGGTCTGCTCAAGGGCGCCGCACTGTACGACCCCACCATTCCGGCGAACAAGGACCGCGCCGTGGAGCGCTGGACCTGGATCCTGAACCGGATGGTCACCACCAAGAACGCCACGGCGGAGGAGCGGGCCAAGTGCACCGCGTTCCCCGAGCCGATCCCGCGCAAGCCGCCGACCAACATGAACGGCGAGATCAGCTACCTGGTCGACACCGCGAACAAGTTCATGATGTCCAAGGACCCGACGATCACCCAGCAGTCGATCGACAAGGGCGGCTACAAGATCTACACGACCTTCGAGAAGGACAAGGTCGACGCCCTCAAGAAGGCCGTGGACGACGTCAAGGGCGAGACGCTCAACGTCCAGAAGCGGCCCGAGAAGGACAACTTCGTCCAGTTCGGCGCGGCCAGCGTCCGCCCCGGCGACGGTGCGATCGTCGCCATATACGGCGGCGACGGCGTGGAGAACCAGCACTTCGACAACAACGCGGACGCCAAGGGCGTCCAGGTCGGCTCGACCTTCAAGCCCTTCGTGCTGGCCGCCGCGATGCAGGTCGGGGTGCAGACCGCGAAGGACGACAAGGGCCAGCCGAAGCGGATCAACGCCGACAGCCGCTACCTCTCGGACGACCTGTCCGAGATCCGCAAGCCGGACGGCTCGCTGGTGATCGGTGACGACGGCAAGCCGTACCGGCAGAAGAACGAGGACGCCGGCAAGCGCGGCTACGTCTCGCTGCGGGCGGCCATGCAGTACTCCTTCAACGTCCCGTTCGTCCAGCTCAACCAGGACGTCGGCGGTCAGAACGTGGCCAACATCGCCGAGGCGATGGGCGTGCGCAAGGAGAGCTTCGCCGACCCCAAGACCCCGACCTTCGCGCTCGGCACCTCCACCGTGAGCCCGATCCGGATGGCCGACGCGTACGCGACCCTGGCGGCCAGCGGCAAGCAGGCCGACCCGTACTCGGTGACCAAGGTCGAGGTGAAGGGCACGGCGCGGCCGGGCTTCAGCAAGCCCGAGCTCAAGCAGGCGCTGGAGCCGGCCGTCGCGGACAACGTCACCGACGTGCTGGTGAACGTGGCCAAGAACGGTACCGGCTCCAAGAGCAACGCGCTGGGCCGCCCGGTGGCCGGCAAGACCGGTACCACCGACGAGAACAAGTCGGCCTGGTGGGTCGGCTACACCCCGCAGCTGGCCACCAGCGTCGCGATGTGGCGCGAGGACCCGACCAAGCACGAGCGCCTGTCGCTCAACGGCACCGGCGGCAAGGACTCGGTGCACGGTGGTGACACCCCGACCGACGTCTTCACCCGGTACATGAAGGCCGCCCTGGCCAACGAGAAGAAGATGGACTTCCCGACGCCGCAGCCGGTCGGCACCCAGGTGGACTCCTCCGGGGCCCCGAGCACGGCCTCGCCCTCGTCCTCGCCGACGATGACCGAGACCACGGCGCCCACCGCGCCGGACCCGGGCGCGCAGCAGCCGACGCAGCCCACCAACACCCAGCCGGCCTGTGTGCCCGGCGTGGACTGCCCGGGCACGGTGCCGACCCAGGCGCCGACCAAGACCCAGCCGCCGACCGGCGGTGGCGGCAACGGAGGTGGCGGATCCTCGCCCACCTGCCTCATCCCGGGGCTCTGCACCACCCCGCAGCCGACGTCGTCGACCGCGTCGACCGGGCCCGCGCCCAGCAGCACCAAGCCGACCAAGCCGACCATGTCGCCCAGTCCGACGGGTGGTGCCCCGCAGGGCGCGGCGGCGCCCTGACGCCCGGCGCCGAGCGGCGCGAGACGTGCGAACGGCGGTGTCGGACCTCCTCGGAGGTCCGCCACCGCCGTTCCGTCGTTCCCGGCCGGGTGGGCGCGGCGCCGCCCTGCCCGCGCTGCCCTGCCCTGCCCCGTCCCGCCGGTCCCCGTCTCGCCGGTCCCCGCCCCGCCGGCACCGGCATTCTCGTCATTTGGCCATGAATCGCCGGATCGGCCCCGGGCCGCTCAGGGGGCCTCCTCGTCCAGCCGGGGGAGGTGCGGCAGGATGTCCGGCATGACGTCGAGCGATCGTGACGAACCCGTCGGCCACATCGGGCCCATCGAGGATTCCGGGCCGGCTCCGGCGGCGCCCGCGAAGGTCGCGCCGCCCGCCACGGTCGCCCCGCCCGCCAACACCGTGGTCGTCCCGGCGGACGAGGACCCGGTGGCCGCGGCCGGCAGCGAGGTGTTCGGCGGCCCGCCCGGCCGCCGCGCGCTGCTGGGCGTCTCCTGGTGGATCCCGGCGCGCTTCCTGGCGCTGGTGGTGATCGTGGTCTCGGTGCTGGGCATGGCGCAGAAGCTGCCCTGCTACGACGCCGCCTGGTTCCAGCCGGGGTCGCCGCAGTACATCCACGCCTGTTACAGCGACATCCCGCACCTGTTCTCCGGGCGCGGCTTCGCGGCCGGCCTGCACCCCTACGTGGACCGGATCCCGGGCACCTCGGGCGATCTGCAGTACCTGGAGTACCCGGTGCTGACCGGGTTCTTCATGCAGATCGCGGCCTGGCTGACGCCCGGCGGCGGCTCGAGCCAGCAGCAGGAGCAGTGGTTCTGGGCGATCAACGCGGGCCTGCTGATGGCCTGCGCGGTGGTCGCCGTGGTCGCGCTCTCCCGCACCCACCGGCGCCGCCCGTGGGACGCGCTGATGTTCGCGCTGGCGCCCTGCCTGCTGCTGAACGCCACCGTCAACTGGGACCTGCTGGCGGTCGCGCTGGCCGCCGTCGCTATCGCCTGGTGGTCCGGTTCGCGGCCGGTCTGGGCCGGTGTCTTCATCGGCCTGGCCACCGCCGCCAAGCTCTACCCGCTGCTGCTGATCGGTCCGCTGCTGCTGCTCTGCTGGCGGGCCGGGCGCTGGCGCGAGTTCCGGGCGATGCTCGGCGGCGCGGTCGGTGCCTGGCTGCTGGTCAACCTGCCGATCATGCTCGCCAACTGGCGGGGCTGGTCGACCTTCTACGTCTTCAGCGAGCACCGCACCGAGGACTACGGCTCGTTCTGGCTGATCCTGATGCAGAGCCGCGGCATCGGCCTGGCCAACCTCGACCTCTTCATCGGGATCCTGATGGTGCTCGCCTGCCTGGGGATCGCCTGGCTGGCCCTCTCGGCGCCCCGCCGCCCGCGCTTCGCCCAGCTGGCCTTCCTGGTGGTGGCCGCGTTCATCCTGGTCAACAAGGTCTACTCGCCGCAGTACGCGCTCTGGCTGCTGCCGCTGGCGGTGCTGGCCCGGCCGCGCTGGCGGGACTTCCTGATCTGGCAGGCCTGCGAGGTGCTCTACACCCTGGGCATCTGGTCCCACCTGGGCTTCGTCACCGGGCCCAAGCAGCACGGGATCGGCGAGTCCTGGTACCACTTCGCCATCGTGCTGCACCTGCTCGGCACGCTGTACCTGTGCGGCATGGTGATCCGCGACATCCTGCTGCCCGACCGCGACCCGGTGCGCTGGGACGGCACCGACGACCCGTCCGGCGGGGTGCTCGACCACGCCCCGGACGTCTTCGTGGTCGGCACCGCCCGACAGCTGCGGGAGGCGGCGAGCTACGCCGGCTACGCGCCGGCCGGCCCCGAGCTGTGGCTCGACGACGAGCCGCACGCGCCGGAGACCGCCGGCAGCGCCAAGCCGTAGGGCGGGCCGGGAGCCCGTCCGCCCGGACGGGCTCCCGGCCGCGTGCTCTAGCGGTCCACCACGCGGTCGAAGTGCGTGGTGGTGTGCCGGACCTGAAGGACGAGTTCGTCGCCGACCACCGGCGGCTTGGTCTCGTTGTCCAGCAGGAGCAGCGAGACCTGCATGTGCGGCGGCTCGGCGAACCAGAGCTGCTTGCCGGCCCAGTTGAACGGCGACTTGGTCTTGTTGACCGTCGCCAGACCGGCCCGGGCGATGCCCTTGGCCCGCGAGGACATGCCCTGGACGTACTTGGGCGCCTCCAGGCCGATGCCGTGCGCGGTGCCGCCGGCGACCACCAGCAGGTGGCCGTCGGCGGGCGCCGGGTGCTGGCGGTAGCCGTAGCGGTCGCCCTTCGCGACCGGGGTGACGTCCAGCACCGTGGCCCGGACCTCCAGCGCGCCGTGGTCGCCGAGCCAGAGCCGGGTGCCGATCCGGGCGCGGAAGACGGTGCCGGGGTAGCGCTGGGCCAGCTTCTCCATGCCGGCCGCGCCGAGGTGGCTGACGAACACGGTGTGCACGGGGATGCCGGCCGCCCGCGCGGTGTCCACCCAGTGCGCGACCTCGTCCACCGGGTCGGAGCCGTCCGGCCGGTCCATCGGCAGGTGCAGCGCCAGGCCCTCGAAGGAGACGCCGTCCAGCTCGGCGGCGACCGCCGGCAGGTCGGCCGCGCTCACCCCGTGCCGGCGCATGGTGGTCATGCACTCCACCACCACCCGTGCGCCGTGCAGCGCGCGCAGCCCGTCCAGGCTCGCCACCGTCCGGATCACCCGGGCGTGCGGCAGCGGCAGCACCTCCTCGCCGACCCGGTACGGGGTGAGCACCAGCAGCTCGCCGCCGTACCAGTCGGCCGCGTCGGCCGCCTCGTAGGCGGTGCCGACGGCCATCACGCCGGTGCCGAGCAGGGTCGCCTCCTCGGCGAGCCGGTGGTTGCCCAGGCCGTAGCCGTTGCCCTTCGCCACCGGCACCAGGCCGGGGAACTCGGCCAGGACGGAGCGCTGGTGGGTGCGCCAGCGTTCGGTGTCGAGGTAGAGCGACAGCGTCATCGGGTCATCTCCCAGGGGGTGTTGGGCACGGCGGGCAAGCGGCTCAGCGGCGCGACATGTAGAGGTCGAGCGCCTTGTGCAGCAGCTTGTTGAGCGGGAAGTCCCACTCGCCGAGGTACTCGGCGGCCTGGCCGCCGGTGCCGACCTTGAACTGGATCAGGCCGAACAGGTGGTCGTTCTCGTCCAGCGTGTCGCTGATGCCGCGCAGGTCGTACACCCCGCCGCCGAGCGCGTACGAGTCGCGCATCATCCGCCACTGGATCGCGTTGGACGGCTTGACCTCGCGCTTGTGGTTGGCCGAGGCACCGTAGGAGTACCAGACGTGCTCGCCGACCACGAGCATCGTGGTCGCGGCCAGCGGCTCGCCCTCGTGGTAGGCGATGTAGAGCCGCATGCGGTTCGGGTCCTCGGAGGTGAGGGCCTTCCACATGCGCTGGAAGTAGGCCAGCGGGCGCGGGGTGAAGCGGTCGCGCTCGGCGGTCACCAGGTACAGCTGGTGGAAGATCGGCAGCTCGTCGTAGCCGCCCTGGACCACCTCGACGCCGCTCTTCTCGGCCTTCTTGATGTTGCGGCGCCAGAGCTGGTTGAAGCCCTTCTGGATGTCGTCCAGCGAGCGGTTGGCCAGCGGCACCTGGAAGACGTAGCGCGGCTGGACGTCGCCGAAGCCGGCGCCGCCGTCCTCGCCCTGCAGCCAGCCGGCCTTGCGGAGCCGGTCGGCCACCTCGAAGGCGCGCGGCTCGTACCAGTCGGCCTCGATGTCGCGCAGGCGCTTGGCCTGCTTGGCGGCGATGGCCTCCTTGATGGTCGGCGCGTTCCACCGGCGGATCACCACCGGCGGGCCCATCTTCACCGAGAAGGCGCCCTGAGACTTGAGGTGCGCCAGCATCGGGGAGAGCCAGCGCTCGATGTCGCGGTCGAACCAGTCGATCACCGGGCCCTCGGGCAGGTACGCCAGGTAGCGCTTGACCTTCGGCAGCTGGCGGTAGAGCACCAGCCCGGCGCCGACGATCTGGTTGGACTCGTCGATCCAGCCGATCGACTCCGAACGCCACTCCGCCTTCACGTCGCCCCAGGACGGCACCTGCATGTGGCTGGCAGAGGCGCGGCTCCTGATGAAGGCGAGGTGCTCCTCGCGGGTGATCGTCCTCAGGCGCAGGCTCATGCTCGGTGCTCCTCGTCGGTCGGGCTGCGGGCGGCCCCGGGTTCTGGGGCTGACCCTATCGTCCGGGGCACCGGCGCCCACGGCTGCGGGCGTGGCGGCGCCCCCGTCACCTACCTGTCTCACTGAGGAGGTACGTGACGGGGGCGCCGAGAGTTCCGGCGGCGCCGGAGGGGTCGGGGACGGTCTGGACGATCGGGACGGTCTGGACGATCGGGACGGGCGGGGCGTTCGCGGGGCTAGCCCCAGAGGCCGCCGTGGGCCACGCCCAGGTAGAAGCCGAAGGCCGAGGCGGTGAGGCTGATGACCAGGACGAAGCGCTCGGCCGTGGTGACGGAGACGAACTGCCCCCAGAGGCCGGTGACGATGCCGAGGAGTCCGGTCCACGAGCTCAGCAGATGGAGGTTGTGGAAGAACGACGTCGTGAAGGCCAGCACGCCCAACAGCAGGGTGATGCCGACCAGGGTGTTCTCGCGGGGGTGCCGGTTGCCGTCGGTGTTCAGGGTGAGGGCGGGGAACCGGTGGAAGGTCTGGGCCATGTGTCCCACCTCCTGGCGGAGAGACGAACGAGCAGGAAACCCGTTCCGTCCAGATTGCGGTGGTTGGGGCGCGGATCACAACCCCTATGCATTTTGTTCGGCCGTCCGGGTGCGGGTAGGCTGTGCCGTCTGCACTGGTGTAGTTGTGCCCCCTTGCGCCCTCTTCCGGGTGGACGGGGGTCGAGTGTCGGACCGGACCACTACGGTGGGCCGGTGTCGTCACTGACTCCGGTGCCGACGCTGCACAACCCTCCTGCCACGGAGAGACCGTGGCCGCTGAGTCCAAAGGAGGTGGGTTACACATGCGTCACTACGAGCTGATGGTCATCCTCGACCCCTCGGTCGAGGAGCGCGCTGTCTCCCCCCTGATCGAGAACTTCCTCACTGTCGTCCGCAACGGCGGCGGCAAGGTGGAGAAGGTCGACACCTGGGGTCGTCGCCGTCTGGCTTACGAGATCAACAAGCAGTCCGAGGGCATCTACTCGGTCATCGACCTCAAGGCCACGCCTGAGGTCGTCAAGGAGCTCGACCGCCAGCTTGGCCTGAGCGAGTCGGTTCTGCGGACCAAGGTCCTGCGCCCGGACACCCACTGAGCCACCTCTGAGGCCTTCGGGCCTCGGGTAGCTCGCGTCCGCTGTTTCACGTGAAACAGCGGTGAACGGAACTCTTCCGGAGAGGTCATCACCACCATGGCAGGCGAGACCGTCATCACCCTCGTCGGCAATCTCGTCGACGACCCCGAGCTGCGCTTCACCCCGTCGGGTGCGGCGGTCGCGAAGTTCCGCATCGCGTCCACTCCCCGCACCTTCGACCGTCAGACGAACGAGTGGAAGGACGGCGAGAGCCTCTTCCTCACGTGCAACGTCTGGCGGCAGCCGGCGGAGAACGTCGCCGAGTCGCTGCAGCGCGGCATGCGTGTCATCGTGCAGGGCCGACTGCGCCAGCGGTCTTACGAGACCAAGGAAGGCGAGAAGCGGACGGTCTTCGAGGTCGAGGTCGACGAGGTGGGCCCGAGCCTGCGTTCGGCGACCGCGAAGGTCACCCGGGCCAACCGGTCCGGCGCTCCCGGCGGCGGCGGCTTCGGCGGCGGCCAGCAGGGCGGCGGCGGCCAGGGCGGCGGTAACTGGGGCGGCGGTGGCGGCCAGCAGGGCGGCAACTGGGGTGGAAACTCCGGCGGCCAGTCCGGCCCGTCCGACGACCCGTGGGCGTCCAGCGCTCCCTCTGGTGGCAACAGCAACCAGAGTGGCGGCAGCTGGGGCGCTCCGTCCGGTGGCGGCTTCTCGGAAGAGCCCCCGTTCTAAGAGCTGACAGATTTCGTGCGGCCCGGCGCCGGCGTCGTGAGACGCCTGCCGGGCCGTGAACCCCAAATGGAGCACACAATGGCGAAGCCGCCTGCTCGCAAGCCGAAGAAGAAGGTTTGCGTCTTCTGCAAGGACAAGGTCAACTACGTTGACTACAAGGACACGAACCTGCTGCGGAAGTTCATCTCCGACCGCGGCAAGATCCGTGCCCGCCGGGTGACCGGCAACTGCACCCAGCACCAGCGTGACGTCGCCACGGCCGTGAAGAACAGCCGTGAGATGGCGCTGCTGCCCTACACCAGCACCGCGCGCTAAGAGAGGGTGACCAAGTAATGAAGATCATCCTCACGCACGAGGTGCCGGGTCTCGGCTCCGCCGGCGAGGTCGTCGAGGTCAAGGACGGCTACGCCCGCAACTACCTGGTCCCGCGTGGCTTCGCCATCCGCTGGACCAAGGGCGGCCAGAAGGACGTCGACGCCATCCGTCGCGCCCGCAAGATCCACGAGATCCAGACCCTTGAGGCCGCCAACGAGGTCAAGGGCAAGCTCGAAGGCGTCCAGGTCAAGCTGGCCGTTCGCTCGGGCGAGGCCGGCCGTCTGTTCGGTTCGGTGACCCAGGCCGACGTCGTGGAGGCCATCAAGGCCGCCGGCGGCCCGGCCGTGGACAAGCGCGCCGTCGCGATCGCCTCGCCGATCAAGACCGTGGGCACCCACAAGGTCTCGGTCAAGCTGCACTCCGACGTCCAGGCCAACCTCGACGTCGCCGTCGTCGCTGCCTGAGCTCCGTAGCTGTGGCCCGAGGGCCGGTCACCCCTTCCGGGGGTGGCCGGCCCTCGGTCGTTCCGGGGCCCGGCGCCGCACCGGAGCCCGGGCTCAGGCGCCGAACCGGGGCCCTGGCTCAGGCCCGCACCGCGCCGGTGACCAGCCACTTGCCGCTCAGGGCGCGCCGGGCCAGGAAGGCCGCGCGGACCAGCATGAACAGGTTCATCGCCCACCAGAGCCCGGCCAGTCCGGCGCCGAGGGCCGGCACCGCGAGGGCCACCGGGGCGAAGACCGCCAGCGTGGCCAGCATCGCCCAGGCCAGGTACGGGCCGTCGCCGGCGCCCATCAGCACCCCGTCCAGGACGTAGACCAGGCCGGAGACCGGCTGGCAGAGGGCGAGCAGCAGCAGCACGGTGTTCAGCTGGGCCTGCACCGCCGGGTCGGGCGTGAACAGCGGGACGTACAGCGGCCGGGCCACCACCACCAGCAGGCCGAGCAGCAGTCCGGAGCCGATGCCCCACTCGATCATCCGCCGGGTGGCCGCCCGCGCCCCGGCGACGTCCGCGGCGCCCAGGTGGCGGCCGATGATCGCCTGGCCGGCGATGGCGATGGCGTCCAGGGCGAAGGCGATGAAGAGGAAGACCGTCATGGCGACCTGGTGCGCGGCTATCGCGTCGTCGCCGAGCCCGGCGGCGACCGCGGTGGCGATCATCAGGATGGCGCGCAGGCTCAGCGTGCGGACCATCAGCGGTCCGCCGGCCCGGGCGCAGGCCCGGATGCCCGCCGCGTCCGGCCGCAGCGAGGCGCGCTCCCGGCGGGCCCCGCGGACCACCACGACCAGGTAGGCGGCGGCCATCCCGGTCTGGGCCAGCACGGTGCCCCAGGCGGAGCCGGCCACCCCCAGCCCGGCGCCGTACACCAGGCCGACGTTCAGGCCGATGTTGGCGGCGAAGCCCGCGACCGCCACCAGCAGCGGGGTGCGGGTGTCCTGGAGGCCGCGCAGCACGCCCGTGGCGGCCATCACCATCAGCATCGCGGGGATGCCGAGCGCGCTGATCCGCAGATACGTCACGGCGTAGGGCGCGGCGGTGGCCGAGGCGCCCAGCAGGTCGGCCGCCCAGGGCGCCAGCAGCAGGGCCAGGGCGACCACGCCGAGCGATAGCGCGAGGGCGAGCCAGATGCCGTCGATGCCCTGCTGGATGGCGGCCCGGCGGTCGCCGGCGCCGATCCGGCGGGCGACCGCGGCGGTGGTGGCGTAGGCGAGGAAGACGAAGACCCCGGTGGCGGTGGTGAGCGCGGCCGAGGCGACACCCACACCGGCCAGCTGGGGGGTGCCGAGGTGGCCCACGATGGCCGAGTCGGCCAGCAGGAACAGCGGCTCGGCGACCAGGGCGCCGAAGGCCGGGACGGCCAGGGCGAGGATCTCCCGGTCGTGCCGGCGGCGGTCGGTGGTGGGGGCGGTCATGGGGTCAAGGCTACTCATCCACAGGTAATGACCGCCAGCCGGTTTGGAGTGTTACTCGAAATCCTGAGCGACGAGTCTGCGGTGCTGTGTGTCCACGGCCACTCGGCTGCGTGTGAAGAATTTCTCATGCACAGCCCTCGAACGAGGTAATACCAGGTCATCGGGTTGACGGTGGATCGATGGTCCGGTTATCCACAGGGCTTTCCACAGGGGCGTCCACAGGTTTGCGGCACTTCTCCACAGCCTCTGGCCGCTCGTCCACACCCCCTGTGGATAACCGCCTTGGCTGAAGGGCTTCCGGCGCCTTAGCGTGGGCTCTCCGCCCGACACTCCCACCCGCCCCG
Organism: Kitasatospora sp. NPDC001603; assembly: GCF_040298365.1. NCBI lineage: Bacteria > Bacillati > Actinomycetota > Actinomycetes > Kitasatosporales > Streptomycetaceae > Kitasatospora > Kitasatospora sp. NPDC001603. The sequence goes on along the minus strand of NZ_JBEPAA010000007.1, from coordinate 109,885 downwards.
GCGTCCGATTTGTCGGTGCGGTGGAGGTAGAAAGAGGGGCGCGGCTCCGCTCCACCCAGCCACCGGCAAGGCCCGCTCCAACTCGCACCACTCGCTGATCGGGGAACACGCGTGACCGGCCCCCAGTACGACGACCACGACGCCCCGCCGCCGGAGGAGGACTGGCAGACCGCGGACGACCCGTTCCCGGTCGGTGCCTTCGCCGACGCCCCCTTCCCGGACGGTCCCGGCGACCGGCTGCCGGTCGCGCGCGGGCGCGGCCAGGGCGGCCAGGGTTCGGGCTCCGGCTCCGGTTCCGGCGGGTTCCAGAAGGGCGGCGGCAAGGGCTCGGGCGGCTTCCAGCGCGACGGCGGCAAGCGGCGCCAGGACGACGAGGACGAGCGCTCCGCGGCCGACGGCTTCGAGCGGGTGCCCCCGCAGGACCTCGCCGCCGAGCAGTCCGTCCTCGGCGGCATGCTGCTGTCCAAGGACGCCATCGCCGACGTGGTCGAGGTGCTGAAGCCGGCCGACTACTACCGGCCCGCGCACGAGCTGATCCACGGCGCCATCCTCGACCTCTACGCCCGCGGCGAGCCGGCCGACCCGATCACCGTGGCCGGCGAGCTGACCAAGCGCGGCGAGCTCGTCCGGGTCGGCGGCCCCGGCTACCTGCACACCCTGGTCAACTCCGTCCCGACCGCCGCCAACGCCGAGTACTACGCCGAGATCGTCCACGAGCGGGCGGTGCTGCGCCGGCTGGTCGAGGCCGGCACCCGGATCGCGGGCATGGGCTACGCCGCCGAGGGCGACGTCGACGAGATCGTCAACGCGGCCCAGGCGGAGATCTACGCCGTCACCGAGCAGCGGACCAACGAGGACTACGCGCCGCTCTCCGACATCATGGAGGGCGCCCTCGACGAGATCGAGGCGATCGGCTCCCGCAACGGCCAGATGTCCGGCGTCCCGACCGGCTTCGCCGACTTCGACCAGCTCACCAACGGCCTCCACCCCGGCCAGATGATCGTCATCGCGGCCCGTCCGGCCATGGGGAAATCGACCCTGGCCTTGGATTTCGCGCGGGCCTGTTCGATCCAGCACAAGTTGCCGAGCGTGATCTTCTCGCTCGAAATGGGGCGCAACGAGATCGCCATGCGTCTGCTCTCGGCGGAGGCCCGGGTGGCGCTGCACCACATGCGCTCGGGGAACATGACGGACGACGACTGGACGCGGGTCGCCCGGCGGATGCCGGACGTCAGTGAGGCGCCGCTGTTCATCGACGACTCGCCGAACCTGTCGATGATGGAGATCCGCGCCAAGTGCCGCCGGCTCAAGCAGCGCAACGACATCAAGCTGGTCGTCATCGACTACCTCCAGCTGATGCAGTCCGGCGGCTCCCGCCGGGCCGAGAACCGCCAGCAGGAGGTCTCGGACATGTCGCGAAACCTCAAGCTGCTGGCCAAGGAGCTGGAGGTGCCGGTGATCGCGCTCTCCCAGCTGAACCGTGGTCCCGAACAGCGCACCGACAAGCGGCCGATGGTCTCCGACCTGCGCGAGTCCGGCTCGATCGAGCAGGACGCCGACATGGTCATCCTGCTCCACCGCGAGGACGCCTACGAGAAGGAGTCCCCGCGCGCCGGCGAGGCCGACCTGATCGTCGCCAAGCACCGTAACGGTCCGACCGCCACCATCACGGTGGCCTTCCAGGGCCACTACTCGCGCTTCGTCGACATGACGCGGGACTGACCGCGCCGCTCCGGCCGTGCGAAGGGCCCGTACCCGGTGGGGTACGGGCCCTTCGTGTCGCCGGCTCGCGACGGCGCGCGGGGGTGGCGGGGCGTCAGAGCGTCACGGTGGCGCGGAAGACGGTGGCGTCGTCGCCGTCGAGGCGGGTGGCGGTGCCGGTCGCGGGGAGGAAGACCGACCCGCCGCGGGCGAGGTCCAGCACGGTGCCGTCGGCGGCGGTGAGCCGGGCCCGGCCGGCGGTGCAGAGCAGGATCTGCGGGGCGCGGCCGTCGAGTTCGCGCTCCCGGCCGGTCAGCACGAAGCGGGAGAGCCGGAACTCGTCGATCGGGACGGGGAAGAGCTCCTCCCCGGGGGGGGTGTCGACGGCGGTCGGCAGCAGCAGCTCCGGCGCTCCGGGGGTGAAGTCCACCACCTTCAGCAGCTCCGGCACATCGATGTGCTTGGGCGTCAGCCCGGCCCGCAGGACGTTGTCGGAGTTGGCCTGCAGCTCGACGCAGACGCCGTGCAGATAGGCGTGCGGCACGCCCGCGCCGAGGTAGAGCGCCTGACCGGGCCGGAGCCGGACGGCGTTGAGCAGCAGGCCGCCGATCAGGCCGCGGTCGCCGGGGAACTCGCGGGTGATCCGGCCGTAGAGCGCGTAGGGGCCGTCGGGGTCGCCGGCGGCGGCCTTGTCCACCGCGTCGGCGGTCTCCCGGACGGTCGCGGCGGCCGTGGCCTCGTCCATGGTGAGGATGGCGGCCAGGGTGGCGCGCAGGGCCTCGGCCTCGTCCTCGGCGCCGAGCAGCGCGATCAGCGGGTCGAGCGCCGGCACCCGCAGCCCGGCCATCAGGGCGGCCGCCCCGGCCGGTGTCCGGAAGCCGCAGAGGCCGTCGAACTCGTCGAGCGCGCAGATGAGTTCGGGCTTGTGGTTGGCGTCGCGGTAGCTGCGGTGCGGGGCGTCGAGCGGCACGCCCAGGGCGTTCTCGGCGGCGTACCCGGCGCGGGCCTGGTCCAGGGTGGGGTGCGCCTGGATGGAGAGCGGGATGCCGGCGGCCAGGACCTTGAACAGGAACGGCAGGGCGGGCCCGAACCGGGCCACGGTGGCGGCGCCCAGCTCGCCCTCGGGGTCGGCGGCGATGAGCTCGTCCAGCGGTCGGAGCCCGTCGCCCCGGTCGGCGCGGGAGGGCGCTCCGGGGTGGGCCCCCATCCACAGCTCGGCCTGCGGTTCCCCGGTCGGTTCCTGCCCGAGCAGCTCGGGGAGCGCGGTGTGCGACCCCCAGGCGTACGGGCGGACAGTGTTGACGAGCCTGTCCATGCGCGCGGTCCTGCTCCTCTGCTGCTGTGGCTGGTGTGCCGGATCGCCGGGAGACGGCCCGGCGGGCGGGTGGTCCGGGCAAAGGCTGGGCATCGACCCTAGCCGACCGGCGCCGTCGGAAGGGAAACGGCCGGGGTCGGCCGGGAGTGCCAGAGCCGTACCGGCTGCTCGAGGACGCGGTAGTAGGATGCCAGGACGCAGTAATTTCCACAGTGGTTTCCAGGTCGGCGGGATGCCGACGGGGACTGCGTCCCAGAGTGCGGGCAACGGTGACTGGCACTTCCCGCCACCGGCCGAGAGGTTTGTACGTGACCGTGAACCAGCAGAGTTTTGCTGATCTCGGCAGGGTGCTGGTGATCATCCCGACGTTCAACGAGGCGGAGAACGTCGAGCGGATCGTCGGACGGGTCCGTGCGGCCGTGCCCGAGGCCCATGTCCTGGTCGCCGATGACAACAGCCCTGACGGGACCGGCGAGCTGGCCGACAAGCTGGCCGCCGAGGACCCGAACGTGCAGGTCATGCACCGCCGGGGCAAGGAGGGGCTGGGCGCCGCCTACCTGGCGGGCTTCCGCTGGGGCATCGACAACGGCTACGACGTCCTGGTCGAGATGGACGCGGACGGCTCGCACCAGCCCGAGGAGCTCGACCGGCTGCTGGGCGCGCTGCGCGGTGCCGACCTGGTGCTCGGCTCGCGCTGGGTGCCGGGCGGCCGGGTGGTGAACTGGCCGAAGTCGCGCCTGCTGCTCTCGCGCGGCGGCTCGACGTACTCGCGGCTGATGCTGAACGTGCCGATCCGGGACGTCACCGGCGGCTACCGGGCCTTCCGCAAGGAGACCCTGCTCGGCCTGGGCATGGACGAGGTCGCCTCGGCCGGCTACTGCTTCCAGGTGGACCTGGCCTGGCGCACGGTGAAGGCCGGCTTCAAGGTGGCCGAGGTGCCGATCACCTTCGTGGAGCGCGAGCTGGGTGCCTCCAAGATGAGCCGCCACATCGTGCTGGAGGCGCTCTGGCGCGTCACCTCCTGGGGTGTCGCCGACCGGGTCGCCAAGCTCGCTGCCCGCGCGAAGGGCTGACCGCCCGCGCGAAGGGCTGACCGGCGGCCGAAGAGACCGACCGCGCCCGGGCCCGCCTGTGAGAACAGGCGGGCCCGGGCGCTTCGTGCTGTCCGGGGTGGGCCCGTCCGGCGGGGCGGGTGGGGTGCGGCGCGGGCGGGTCAGCAGGAGCCGGGCTGCTTGAGGGCGCTGTCCGGCAGGTAGCGGTCGGCCCAGACGGCCAGCTCGGTCAGGGCCGGGCGCAGCGCGGCGCCCGCCTCGGTGAGCCGGTAGCTGACGCGCAGCGGCGGGCCCTCGTCGACCTGGCGCAGGACGAGTCCGGCCTCGGCCAGTTCGGTGAGGCGGTCGGAGAGCATGCGTTCGCTGATGCCGGGGACGGCCCGGCGCAGTTCGGAGAAGTAGCCGGGCCCGTTGTTGGTGAGCGTGGCCACGATCAGGCCGGTCCAGCGCTTGCCGAGCAGGGTGAACACCCGGGTCAGCGCGATCTCCGTGCCGGTGCAGGCGACCACCGCCGCCCCGTGTTCCCCGGGGGTGGCGTGGACCTGCTCGGTCACCTCTTGCTGGGCCATGGGTACAGCCTACCGGTCTGTCCGCTAGTGACTGCAGAAAAGTAAGCTGCTACGGTACTGATAGCTGCGGCGGAAAGAGCAGCTGCTTACTTTGATGGAGGTTCGCCATGCCCACTCTGCTGCACATCGACTCGTCCGCGTTCACCGACGGCTCGGTCTCCCGCGAGGTCTCGGCCGCCTACCGGGCCGCCTGGCAGGCCCAGCACCCCGACGGCACGGTGATCCACCGCGACCTCGCCGCCCTGCCGGTGCCGCACCTGGACGCCCACGGCATCTCCGCGGCCTTCACCCCCGCGGAGGGACGCAGCGCCGAGCAGGCCGCGGCCTTCGCGCTGCGCGAGGAGCTGATGGCGGAGCTGGAGCGGGCCGACGCGATCGTGATCGGCACCCCGATGTACAACTTCACGATCCCGTCCAGCCTCAAGGCCTGGCTGGACCAGGTGATCCTGATGGGCCGCACGGCGGGGGACACCCCCTCGGCGGCCGGGACCCCGGTGACGGTGGTCGCGGCCCGCGGCGGCTCCTACGCGCCCGGCGCCCCGCGCGAGCCCTACGAGTTCGTCACCACCTACCTGGAGAAGGTGCTGACCGGGATGCTCGGGCTGGAGGTCGAGTTCATCGTCCCCGAGTTCACCCTGGCGGCGACGGTGCCGGCGATGGCGGACTTCGTTCAGCACGCCGCCGACTCCAAGGCCCGGGCGCTGGAGGACGCGGCGCGCCTGGCGAAGGCCTCGGCCGCCTGACGGCGCCGTACCCCGCGCGGAAGGCGTGCCCCGCCGGGCGCGCCTTCCGCGCAATCGGCGGGCCGTGCTCCCATGCTGTAGGGCGCAGGGAGTCCGAGCGCCGACCGGAGGGAGCAGCCAGTGACGTCGTCCTCGCCCGAGGGGAGCGCCGCCGCGGAACGCGCGGGCGCCGCGGACGGCGACCGGGCCGGGGCGGACGGGGCGGACGCGGCCGGGACGGCCGGTGTCCGGCCGCTGGAGATCGCCGTGTTCACCGGTCCCGAGTCGGCCTTCTTCGCCACCTCGACCCTGATCCTCGGCGAGCGGACCGCGATCCTGGTCGACGCCCAGCTCACCCGCAGCGCCGGCCGCGAGCTGGCCGAGTGGGTGGCCGGCAAGAACCGACGGCTGCTGGCCATCGTGATCACCCACCAGCACCCCGACCACTACTTCGGTGCCGAGGAGGTGCTGAAGCTCTTCCCGGAGGCGCAGCTGCTGGCCGCGCCGCCGGTGGTGGACGGCATCCTGCGCACCGCGGCCGCCAAGGTCGCCCAGTGGAAGCCGGTGTACGGCGACGACATCCCCGACCACCCGCTGGTGCCCGCGCCGCTGCTGCCCCAGCCGCTGATGGTCGACCGCCAGGTGATTCCGGTGCTGCTGTTCGGCCAGGGCGACTGCGAGGGGTCCACGGTGGTCCACGTGCCCAGCATCCGCACCGTGCTCGCCGGTGACTTCGTCTACAACGGCACCCACGTCTGGACGGCCGACACCACTCCGGAACAGCGCACCGCGTGGGTGCGCAACCTCGGCCGGATCGCCGAACTCGGCGCCGACCGCGTGATCGCCGGGCACCGGGCGCCCGAGCAGGACGACGACGCGGGCCGGGTGCTCGCCTTCACCGGTGAGTACCTCCAGGACTTCGACCGGCTGCTGGCCGCACACCCGGACGACGCGGAGGCGCTGGTCGCCGCGGTGGGCGAGCGGTACGGGGAGCTGACCCTGCCGGCCATCCTGGAGCTGAGCGTCGCCGCCAACCTCGCCCGCCCCCGCCCCCGCCCCCTGCCGGACGAGGACGGGATCGTCGACGCCGAACTGGTCGACGAGGACCCCGAGGACTGAGCCGGGGCGGACCGGGCGCCGCGGCGCGGATACTGGCGGCATGACGCCGTACGACGTGATCGTGCCCGCCGGGGGCGCCGCCCGCCGGCTCGGGGGAGCGGACAAGCCCGGGCTGACCGTCGGCGGGACGGCCCTGCTCGACCGGGTGCTCGCCGCCGCCGCCGGTGCCCGCACCACCGTGGTGGTCGGCCCGGCCCGGCCCACCGCCCGGACCGGGATCCGCTGGACCCGCGAGCGGCCGCCCGGCGGCGGACCGGTGGCGGCCGTCGCGGCCGGTCTGGCCGAGGTGACGGCCGAGGTGGTGCTGCTGCTCGCCGCCGACCTGCCGTTCCTGGACGCGCGGACCGTCGGCCGGCTGGCCGGGGCCCTCGCCGGGGCGGGGCCGGAGACCGGGGCGGTCGTCCTGGTCGACGCCGGCGGCCGCGACCAGCCGCTCGCCGCCGCCTACCGCACCGCCGCCCTGCGCGCCGCGCTGGCCGCCGCCGGGGACCCGGCCGGGCTGCCGCTGCGCCGGCTGACCGGCGGCCTGCGCACCCTGCGGCTGGCCGACACCGACGACGTGAGCCACGACTGCGACACCTGGGAGGAGCTGGAGCTGGCCCGGGAACGGGACCGCTCCCGCTGACGCCCGCCGCTCCCTCTCATGGAGTCCCGGCCGGCCGGTTCACGGGGGCCGGCGGCCCGCCGTGCGGGAGACGACGCGCGGCGCTCATCGGGGAAACATCCCGGGGAAACCGCCGATCAGGCAGCATGGGGCCCATGGAGCGCACGCTGGATGACTGGATGGCCGAGGTCCGGGCCGAGCTGGGGATCGACCTGGACGTCGACGTCCCCGGACTGCTCGACCTCGCCCGGGTGGTCGCGCACGGGGTGGCCCGGCCCGCCGCGCCGCTGACCGCCTTCCTGGTCGGCTACGCGGCCGCGCAGCGCGGCGGCGGCCCGGAGGCCGTCACCGAGGCGTCCCGGCGCACCGCCGAACTCGCCGAGCGCTGGACGGCGGCGGCCGGGCCGGAGCACCCGTGAGCACGGTCGAGGAGGCCGCGGTGCCCGGTGGACGCTCCGCCGCCGGCCCGCTGACCTGGCCGCAGGCCCGGGCGGCCGCCCGCCGGGCCGGTCTGCACCCGCTCCCGCCGCAGCGCCTGGACCTGGCCGAGGCGCTCGGCCGGACCCTGGCCGAGCCGCTCACCGCCCTCACCGACCTGCCGGCCTTCGACACCTCTGCGATGGACGGCTGGGCCGTCGCCGGGCCGGGCCCCTGGCGGGTCGCCGGGCGGATACTGGCCGGGCAGTCGGGCGTGCCGCCGCTGGAGGACGGCGCGGCCGCCGAGATCGCGACCGGCGCCCAGCTGCCGCCCGGTGCCACCGCGGTGCTCCGGCGCGAGCACGGCGAGCGGATCGGCGCCCTGCTGCACGACCGGGGCCCGGGCTCGCTGACCACCGGCCAGGACGTCCGCCCGCGCGGTCAGGAGTGCCGCCGGGGCGAGGCGCTGCTGGCCGCCGGCACCCCGGTCGGCCCGGCCGTGCTGGGCCTCGCGGCGGCCTGCGGCCACGACGGGCTGGCGGTCCGCCGCCGCCCGGTCGTCGAACTCCTCGTCCTCGGTGACGAACTGCTCTGCGCCGGGGTCCCGCGGCCCGGCCTGGTCCGGGACGCGCTCGGCCCGCTGCTGCCGCCCTGGCTCCGGGCGGCCGGTGCCGAGGTGGGTGAGCCGCGGGCGGTACGGGACGACTTCGGCCTGCTCCGGGACGCCGTCCGGCACTCCACCGCCGACGTGGTGGTCACCACCGGCGGCACGGCCGCCGGTCCGGTCGACTTCCTGCACCGGGCCCTGACCGAGGCCGGCGCCCGGCTGCTGGTCGACGGCGTCGCCGTCCGCCCCGGCCACCCCATGCTGCTCGCCGAACTCCCGGGCGGCCGCCACCTGGTGGGCCTGCCGGGCAACCCGCTGGCCGCGGTGGCCGGCGCCGTCACCCTCGCCCTGCCGCTGCTGCACGCCCGGGGCGGCCGGTCCGCCGGCGAGCCGGCGCTCGCGCTCGCCGCCGTGGACCTCGCCGGCCATCCCGCGGACACCCGGCTGCTGCCGGTGCGCCGCACCGCGCACGGCGTCGTCCCGCTGGCCTTCGACGGCCCGGCGATGCTGCGCGGCCTGGCCCGGGCCGAGGCGCTCGCCGTGGTGCCGCCGGGCGGCGCGGCGCAGGGCGCCACCGTCGAACTCCTGGAGGTCCCGTGAGTGCCCGCCGCCGTGAGTCGCCGCTGCGCCCGGTGACCCCCGGCACCGAGCCGTGGGCGGACGCCGGCATCGTGCTGCCCGCCCGGCGGACCGCGCCCGCCTTCCAGCAGGTCGGTTCACGGCTGCTGGTGGCCCTCGGCGTGCTGGTGGCCACCACCGTGATCGTCTGGCTCGACCGGGCCGGCTACAACGACAACGCCGGCGGCGGGGTGAGCTTCCTCGACGCGGCGTACTACGCCACCGTCACGCTCTCCACCACCGGGTACGGCGACATCACGCCGTTCAGCGACAGCGCCCGGCTCACCAACATCTTCGTGATCACCCCGCTGCGCGTGGTCTTCCTGATCATCCTGGTCGGCACCACGCTCGAAGTGCTCACCGAACGCACCCGTCAGCAGTGGCGGTTGAACCGCTGGAGGTCCACCGTGCGCGAGCACACCGTCGTGATCGGCTACGGCACCAAGGGGCGCAGCGCCGTCGACACCCTGCTCGGCCAGGGGGTGCGCAAGGAGGAGATCGTGGTGGTCGACCCGCAGCGCAAGGTGATCGACCAGGCCGCCCAGCACGGCCTGGTGGGAGTGGTCGGCGACGCCACCCGGACCGACACCCTGCTGCGCGCCGGACTGCCCGCGGCCGCGCGGGTGGTGGTGGCGCCGGAGCGGGACGACACCGCCGTCCTGATCACGCTGACCGCGCGTCAGCTGACCAAGGCGGCCACCGTGGTCGCGGCCGTGCGGGAGGACGAGAACGCCCCGCTGCTGCGGCAGAGCGGCGCCGACGTGGTGGTGACCAGCTCCAGTTCGGCGGGCCGGCTGCTCGGCATGTCGATGCTCAGCCCGCACGCCGGCGCGGTGATGGAGGACCTGCTCACCTACGGCAACGGCCTGGACGTGATCGAGCGTCCGGTGACCCGGGCCGAGGCCGGGCACGGCCCGCGCGAGTGCGAGGACCTCGTGGTGGCGGTGGTCCGCGGCCGCCGGGTGCTCAACTACACCGAGCCGGAGGCCCAGGTGCTCCAGCTCACCGACCGGGTGATCGTCATCAAGTGATCCGCCGGTGACTACAGTTCGTGTCATGAACGATCAACCGCAGCTCCCCTTCGGCACGTTCGAGACGGTCGCGCCGGCCCTCGACGTCCGCGACCTGCTGGCCGGGCCGGTGGCCGACGCCCTCGCGGCCTGGGCGGACCGGGAGGCCGCGCGGTCCGTGCTCTACGTGGACACCGACCCGGAGAAGGCGGACACCGCGGTGTTCTGCGAGACCTACGGGGTGCCGCTGGAGGCCTCGGCGAACTGCGTGGTGGTGGCCGCCAAGCGCGGCGGTGAGACCACGCGGGCCGCCTGCCTGGCGCTCGCCCACACCCGGGTGGACGTCAACCGGGCCGTCCGCAAGCGCCTGGAGGCGCGCAAGGCCTCGTTCGCGCCGATGGACGCGGCGGTCGAGCTGACCGGGATGGAGTACGGCGGCATCACGCCGGTCGGGCTGCCCGCCGACTGGCCGCTGCTGATCGACGAGGCGGTGGCCCGGGCACCGTACGTGCTGGTGGGCAGCGGGCGGCGGCGGGGCAAGCTGATCCTGCCGGGCCGGGCGCTGGCGGCCCTGCCGGGCGCCGAGGTGCTGGCCGGGCTGGCCGGCTGAACAGGGGCGCTCCCGGCGGGCCGGCCGGGAGCGCGGACCGGGTTCGCCCGGCGCTCCCGCGGACCGCGCGGGGCGCCCCCGCCGCCCCGTCAGGACGCAGTAGCTTCGGGTCATGCATGCGATGACGATTCCCGAACCCGGCGGTCCCGACGCGCTGGTCTGGGCCGAGGTGCCGGACCCGGTGCCCGGTGACGGCGAGGTCCTGGTCGAGGTGGCGGCGACCGCCGTGAACCGGGCCGACCTGCTCCAGCGCCAGGGCTTCTACAACCCGCCCCCCGGCAGCCCGCCCTACCCCGGCCTGGAGTGCTCGGGCCGGATCGTCGCCCTGGGGGCCGGCGTGGCCGGCTGGGCGGTCGGCGACGAGGTCTGCGCGCTGCTGGCGGGCGGCGGCTACGCGCAGCGGGTCGCGGTGCCGGCCGGGCAGCTGCTGCCGGTGCCCAAGGGGCTCGACCTGGAGCAGGCCGCCGCGCTGCCGGAGGTCGCCTCGACGGTGTGGTCCAACGTCTTCCTGGTCGCGCACCTGCGCCCGGGGGAGACGGTGCTGCTGCACGGCGGGGCGAGCGGCATCGGCACGATGGCGATCCAGCTGGCCAAGGCGGTCGGCGCCCGGGTGGCGGTGACGGCGGGCAGCGCGGAGAAGCTGGCCCGGTGCGCCGAGCTCGGCGCCGACATCACGATCAACTACCGCGAGCAGGACTTCGTCGAGGTGCTCGGGGAGGCCACCGGCGGCGCCGGGGCGGACGTGATCCTGGACCTGATGGGCGCCGCGTACCTGCAGCGCAACGTCGACGCGCTGGCGGTCAACGGCCGACTGGTGATCATCGGGCTGCAGGGCGGCGTGCAGGGCGAGATCAACCTGAACACGCTGCTGCGCAAGCGCGGCGCGGTGATCGCGACCAATCTGCGCGGGCGGCCGCTGGCGGAGAAGGCCGCGATCGTGGCGGCGGTGCGCGAGCACGTCTGGCCGCTGGTCGAGTCGGGCCTGGTGCGGCCGGTGATCGACCGGGTGCTGCCGCTGACCGCGGCGGCCGACGGGCACCGGGTGCTGGAGGCCGGCGATCAGGTGGGCAAGGTGGTGCTGCGGGCCTGAGGCGGGGCGGGGTCGGCGGGCCCGGGGAGCCGGTGGCCGGGCGGGGCGGTTGGTGCACAGCCGTTCGAAATGCCTGGAATGTCGGATTGTGTGACGCTGGTCCGGAGCTGTCCCGCCGCCGACCCCGCCCGTGCGCGGTCGGCCGTCGGAAGGACCTCGACCGTGGCCGCACCTTCGACCCCCTCGAACGCGCTCCTCGGGCCGCTGCCCGCCGCGCCGCCCCACGGCCGTACCCGCACCCGGGGCCGGGCCGGTACCGGTACCCCCCGTGGCCGGGGCGACCACCGGGTGCGGCGGCTGCTGACGATGGCGGTGCTCGGCCTCGCCCTGCCGCTGACCGTCGTGCCCCCGGCGGCGGCCGCCGGTCCGCAGCGGCCGTCCGGCCCGTGGGAGGCGGTCGCCGGGCCCGCCGCGTCGGACCCGCCCACCGTGCCCGCCGAGCCGTCCGAGCCGTCCGCGCCGTTCACCGCCTCCGAGCCCGGCGCTCCGGCGGCGGACGGACCGCAGCCCGGCGGCCCCGGGTGGTCCGGTTCGCCCTCGCCCTCCGCCGACGCCGGTCCGGCGTCCTCCGAGGCCTCGCCCCCGCCCTCCGCCGCACCCTCGGCGGAGCCGTCGGCGGCCGCGCCCCCGAGCACGCCGCCGGCCCCGGCCGCCACCCAGCCGCCCCCGGCCGCCCTCTCGGCGGCCGCCGCGCCGCCGCTGCACCAGGACTGGCACCCGCGGCCCGGCCCGGCGCCCGTCGGCCCCCGGGCCGGTCACCGGCACCGCCCGGCCTCGGCCCCCGAGCGTGCCGAGCGGGTGCCCGACCGGTCGCAGCGGGGGCCGGAGCAGTCCGTCGAGGCCACGCAGGCCGTCCCGGACGCGGACCCCGGCACGCCGGACGGCGCCGCACCGGCCGAGGACGCCGTGCCGGACGGCGCCACGGTGGCGGCCGGAGCTACCCAGCAGGCCGCCGGGGCCGTCCCGGCCGTACTGCCCGCCCGCTGGCGCGACGCCTCCACCCTCCAGCTGCCGCTGGGCGCCGGCCTCGGCCTGATCGGCTGCGGCCTCGGGCTGATCGGACTGCGCCTGCGCAAGGGCTGAGCCGCGGCGGCCGGCGCCGGCCGCCGCGCCCCCGCGCGACCTGAGTATCCGTACGGATGCCGGGCCGCCGTGCGGGGGCGTAGCGTCGTCAACGGAAGCGGGTGCGGTGACCGGTGCCGGTGACCGGCGACCGTGGTGCGGGGCGGCGGTGCGGTCGGGGGTTCCACCCGGCCAACCACCCGGCCAACCCCAGTGAGGAAGAATGTTGTTCATGACGAATCCGATGAACGAGCGCTCGCCGCAGGACCTGTACCAGGCCATGGGCGGGCAGTCGCAGGACGGCCAGAAGGTGCTGATCGTCGGACCGGACGGGCTGCCCGTGGGCCAGGGGTTCGCCGGCTCGACGCACGACGACGGTGAAGGGCCGCGCGAGCTCCCGGTGACCGAGATGGTGGAGCAGCCGGCCAAGGTCATGCGGATCGGCAGCATGATCAAGCAGCTGCTGGAGGAGGTCCGGGCGGCTCCTCTCGACGAGGCCAGCCGGGTCCGGCTGAAGGACATCCACGCCAGCTCCATCAAGGAGCTGGAGCTCGGCCTGGCGCCCGAGCTGGTCGCGGAGCTGGAGCGGCTCTCGCTGCCGTTCACCGAGGACACCATCCCGACCGAGGCCGAACTGCGGATCGCGCAGGCGCAGCTGGTGGGCTGGCTGGAGGGGCTGTTCCACGGCATCCAGACCGCGCTCTTCGCCCAGCAGATGGCCGCCCGGGCGCAGTTGGAGCAGATGCGGCGGGCGCTGCCGCCGGGTCTGCACGGCGCCGAGCAGGAGGACGACGAGCCCGGCGAGGGCCGCGGCATCCGCTCCGGCCCGTACCTGTAGGCCCGCCACCGGCCCGGCGCAGCCGCCCCGGTCGGCGCCGCGGACCCCGTGGTGACCGCCCGGTATCGGACGTACCGCCACGATCCGGTGCCGAACGCACGACCGACCCACTACCGTCCGGTAGTGGGTCGCGGCTCGGACACAGTGTCGGCCCTGCGCCGATCACTGTCGCCGTGAGCCGATACCCTGAGCCCCTGTCGCAGGCCGGGCTAGCGCCGCGACAGGGGTCGGGTGGGCCACCAAACCGGGCCCGACCACGCACGGACGAGACCGAACGTCACGGTTGCGGCGGCACGACCGCGCCGAGGGGGAGCAGAGGACCATGAGCGAGCACGGCAACGCGGCGGTCGAGGGCCACTCCCTGGGCAACGGCAGGTACGTGCTGCAGCGGGTGCTGGGCGAGGGCGGCATGGCCTCCGTGCACCTCGCCTACGACAACGTGCTCGGCCGCTCGGTCGCGCTGAAGAGCATGCACGCCGAGCTCGGCCGGGACGAGTCCTTCAAGGAGCGGTTCCGGCGCGAGGCGCAGGCCGTGGCCCGGCTGGAACACGCCAACATCGTCACCGTCTACGACAGCGGCGAGGACGTCGCCGCCGACGGCTCCACCACCCCGTACATCGTGATGCAGCTGGTCGACGGCAAGGGCCTGCGCGAGGCGATCAACGACGCGGTCGCGCAGTACGGCGCGATGCCCACCGAGGAGGCGCTGCGGGTCACCGTCGGCGTGCTGAACGCGCTGGAGGCCTCGCACGACCAGGGGCTGGTCCACCGCGACATCAAGCCCGGCAACGTGATGTTCGACCGCAAGGGCAACATCAAGGTGATGGACTTCGGCATCGCCCGCGCGCTGGAGTCCGGGGTCACCTCGATGACCCAGACCGGCATGGTGGTCGGCACCCCGCAGTACCTCTCGCCCGAGCAGGCGCTCGGCAAGCCGGTGGACGCCCGCTCCGACCTCTACTCGGTCGGCGTGATGCTCTTCGAGATGCTCACCGGGCAGCTGGTCTTCGACGGCGACTCGGCGTTCTCGATCGCCTACAAGCACGTCCAGGAGGAGCCCTCGGCGCCGTCCACCGTCAACCGGGCGGTCAGCCCGGCGGTGGACGCCTTCGTCGCCCAGGCGCTGCGCAAGGACCCGGCGCACCGCTTCCCGAGCGCGGCGGCGATGCGCGACGAGGCGGAGCGGCTGATCGCGGCGGAGAAGGGCGGCGGCAACGGCAACCAGCTGGCCGCGAGCTCGCCGCTGGTGATCACCGACGGTCCGCGCTCGGTGCACGCCGGGCCGCAGGCCCCGCAGACCCCGCCGCCGTTCCAGCAGCAGTACCGGACGCCGCCGCCGGCCTTCCAGACCCCGCCGCCGCAGCACCCGCAGACGCCGCAGCCCTTCCCGCAGCAGTACCAGACCCCGCCGCCGGCCTTCCAGGCCCCGCAGCACTTCCCGCCGCAGGCGCACACCCCGCCGCCCCAGCCGATGCCGATGCCGACGCAGTTCCAGCCGGCCCCCGCGTCGAACAGCGGCGGCTGCTCCACCGCGCTCGTGATCGTCGGCATCATCATCGGCGTGATCGTCCTCGCGATCATCATCATCGCCATCGTGGTGACCAAGGCGGAGAAGACCGGCACCTCCCGGTCCGTCGAGCGGCCCGCGACCGTCCTGCACCTGGACGACCTGCCCGACCGGAATGGCCTGCTCTGACGCGGTGCGCCCGGATCGGGCGTGCTACGGGGGAAGTCCGGAGGCGGTAGCGTTCGGGGACACGAAGCGACAGGGCACCGCGATCCGAGCGAAGGCCCGGGGCGAGGAGCGATGGCACAGACGCAGCGGCCGGACGACGACGAGGGTGCCCGGGCGGCCGGTTCGACCGGCGGGGCCCGGAGGGTGCCCGAGCCCGGCAGCGACAGCGCCGCCACCTCCGCACTCCCGCCGTACGGCGGCGGCCCGCAGACCCCCGGCCGCGGCACCGCGGCCCCGCTCGGCACGGTGGGTGACGGCCGCTACCGGCTGACCCACCGGCTCGGCCGCGGCGGCATGGCCGAGGTGTTCGCCGCCCAGGACGTCCGGCTCGGCCGGACCGTCGCCGTCAAGCTGCTGCGCCCCGAACTCGCCCAGGACGACATCGCCCGGCTGCGCTTCACCCGCGAGGCACACGCCGTCGCGGCGCTCAACCACCACTCGATCGTCGCGGTCTACGACACCGGCGAGGAGTACGTCGGCGACGAGTCGACGCCCTACATCGTGATGGAGCTGGTCGAGGGCCGGACCGTCCGCGAGCTGCTGGTGGACGAGGAGGAGCCGCCGGTCGACCAGGCGCTCATCATCATCGCCGGGGTGCTGGAGGCGCTCGCCTACAGTCACCGGCACGGCATCGTGCACCGGGACATCAAGCCCGCCAACGTCATCATCACCACCACCGGCGCGGTCAAGGTGATGGACTTCGGCATCGCCCGCGCGCTGACCGGCACCGCCAGCACCATGACCCAGACCGGCATGGTCATGGGCACCCCGCAGTACCTCTCGCCCGAGCAGGCCCTCGGCAAGCCGGTCGACCACCGCTCCGACCTGTACGCGGCCGGCTGCATGCTCTACGAGCTGCTCACGCTGCGCCCGCCGTTCACCGGCGACACCCCGCTCTCGGTGGTCTACCAGCACGTGCAGGACCCGCCGGTGCCGCCCGCGCAGGTCAACGCGCGGGTACCGGCGGCGCTCGACCCGCTGGTGCTGCGCTCGCTCGCCAAGAACCCGGACGACCGCTTCCAGGACGCCGACGAGTTCCGCGCCCACCTCCAGCACGCCCTGCGCGAGATGCACGGCGGGGCCTGGGCGACGGGTGCCGCGGCGGCCGGGCTGGCGGCGGCCGGCCAGGGGCACAGCGGTGCCACCCCGATGCCCGGGGCGGACGGCGAGACGGCCGTCACCGCGCCGTTCGGGCTGGGCGGCCCGAGCGATTCGACGACGGTGCTGCCGTACCAGGTGCCCGGCGGCCCGCACACGCCGTCCTCGCCCTACCCCGGGGCCGGCGGCCCGTACGGCGGCGGCTCGTACGACGGTGGCTCGTACGACGGCGGTCACGGCGGCCCGGGCGGCGACGGCGGCGACGGGGGCGACGACCGCCGCCGGCGGCGCGGGCCCTGGGCCTGGGTGGCCGGCGCCGCGGCGGTGTTCGTCGCGTCCGGTGTCGGGATCGCGCTCGCGCTCAGCGGCGGCGGTGGCGGCGGCGGGACGAAGGACCCCGGCCAGACGCCCGCCCCGTCCGTCTCGGTGGTCTCCTCCTCCGACGCCGGTACGCCCACCGGCGGGGGGATCTCCCCGACCACGGTGGTGCCCAGCCAGACCAGCCGGAAGCCGAACCAGCCGACCGACACGAACAACAACAACAACAACCAGAGCCCGCCGGCCACCGTGCCCAAGCACTCGCCGAGCATGACCCCGACGCCCACCGGTACCAAGCCGTCGTCGACGACGACCCCGTCGTCCACCGGCACGCCGACCGGCGGGGGCACCGGGACGCCGACCGGCGGCGCGAGCGGGACGCCGACCAACGCCCCGACGGGCACCCAGCCGCCGCCGACCAAGCCGGCCACCCAGCCCCCGACCACCGCGCCCGGGGCCGGCGGCTGACCGGCGGCGCCGACCGGTGACGGTCAGTTGGCGAAGGCGTCCAGGACCTGCTCGTACTCCTGGCACCACCACGCCAGCTGGCCGGCCGAGGCGGGGTAGAGCGGGTCGGCCCGGTGGTCGGCCCGCTGGTAGCGCCACTGGAGCATCCAGAAGTCGTTGAGCCGCTCCCACCAGACCCGGTGGACGGCCGCCGCCAGGTGTTCCGCGGTGGCCGCCCCGGTGGCCCGGTACGCCTGCGAGTAGGTCCGGACCCGGACGAGGTCGAGCGTGCCCGACGTCCGGTCGTTGAAGACCAGGGTGGCGGACCGGACGGCCTCCTCGGCGCGCGGCTGCGGGCCGAGCTTGTCCCAGTCCAGGACGGCCGCGATCCGGTCGCCCGCGTGCAGCAGGTTGAGCCCGTGGAAGTCGCCGTGCGTCCAGCCGGTGGGCGGGGCGGCCTGCGGGACGGGCCGGCGGTGGGCGTACTCGGCGAGCAGGTCGAGCCGTTCGGTGAGGCGCCGCTCGACCAGCGCGTCCAGCGCGCCGTACGGGCGCTGCTCGCGGGCGCTGAGCCGGAGTTCGCGGGCCAGCCGGGCGCTGTCCAGCGGGTCGGCACTGTGGTAGCCGGCGGGTTGTGCGAGGGGGGCGCAGACGTCGTCGAGCGCGCCGTGCAGCCGGCCGAGCAGCGCTCCGAGCGCGCCGCACTGCGTCAGGGAGAGGTCGCTGCCGTGCCGGTGCCGGCCATCCACCCAGGGGAAGAGCGCGAACAGCCGGCTGCCGAAGGAGGCCACCGTGCCGGAGCGTTCGGCACACGCCAGCGGGGGAGCGACGGGCAGTCCGAGGGTCTCCAGCGCGGCCATCGCGCGGTGGTGCCCGGCGATCGATTCGCGGTGTGCGGTGGCGGCGTCGACGTAGCACTTCAGGAAGTACGTCCCGGCCTCGGTGGTGACCCGGTAGCCCCGGTTCAACAGGCCCTCGGCGACCGGCTCGGCGGTGAGCAGCCGCCCCACCCGGTAGCGGCGCAGGACCTCGGTCAGGACGAGGTGGGGAACGGGCGGGCTGAGGGTCCCTATCGGGGGTGCGGTGAGATCGGGGCGGGCCGGGGCACAGGC
The DNA here is from genome assembly GCF_040298365.1 of Kitasatospora sp. NPDC001603. Lineage (NCBI taxonomy): Bacteria > Bacillati > Actinomycetota > Actinomycetes > Kitasatosporales > Streptomycetaceae > Kitasatospora > Kitasatospora sp. NPDC001603. The sequence goes on along the minus strand of NZ_JBEPAA010000007.1, from coordinate 91,841 downwards.
GAGGGTCTGGCTGAAAGTCACAGGCTGAGGTTAGGGCCCCCTGGCGGGGGTCCTTGACAAACCGTCAGAACTGTGATCCGCGGCGCTTTCAGTGCTGCTGGTCGGCCTGGTGCCGTGCCACGAAGGCGGCTGCCTGGGTGCGCCGCTCCATGCCCATCTTGGCGAGCAGACTGGAGACGTAGTTCTTGACCGTTTTCTCGGCCAGGTGCAGCTCGTTGCCGATCTGACGGTTGGTCATCCCCTCGCCGATCAGATCGAGGATCCGCCGCTCCTGCTTGGTGAGCTGGGACAGTCGCTCGTCCTCCTTCTCGCCGCCGTCGCGCAGCCGGGCCAGCACCCGGCTGGTGGCCACCGGGTCGAGCAGCGACTTGCCGGCCGCGACGTCCCGGACGGCGGTGATCAGGTCGGTGCCGCGGATCGCCTTCAGGACGTAGCCGGAGGCGCCCGCCATGATCGAGTCGAACAGCGCCTCGTCGTCCGAGAACGAGGTCAGCATCAGGCACTTGATCTCCGGCAGCCGGGAGCGGACCTCCCGGCAGACCTCGACGCCGTTCCCGTCCGGCAGCCGGACGTCGAGGACCGCGACGTCGGGGTGCACGGCGGTGATCCGGGTGATCGCCTCGGCGGCCGTCCCGGCCTCGCCGACCACCTCGATGTCGTCCTCGACCGAGAGGAGATCGTGGACGCCCCGCCGGACCACCTCGTGATCGTCGAGCAGAAATACCCTGATTTGTCCGTTATCAGTCACGTGTAAAGCCTCCCATATCGCCGCAGGGGCGACCTATTGCCCGCACCGCCCCCGGAACGCTATCCGGCCAGATCAGTCGAAAGCGATGCCGGTAACCCCCTTACGAACGGGGCTCCGCCCGGATAACGTGCGCAGGTGTCCTGAAGGCGACCGAATTGAGAGCTGCGCCACACCCGCAGTTGTAGGCCCTGAACAAGTAGGACGTCCTAGCGCAAGCGCGCCAAGGGCTGCCGCTGGGTAACGTTCTCGTGAGGGACGCCGTCGGAACAGGATCACCACCTGCCTTGCAGCCGGTGCGCACACCCACGCGCGCCCCGCGAGGCGGTGACCGGACCGGTCACCGGCGACCCCGGGCGGCCGGACAGACCGAGGAGTGAACGTGACCGTCAAAAGCACGGCGAGGGCCCGCAAGAAGGCGGCCCCCGGCGTCCCTGACACCCTCCGCGCCACGGGTACGGACGCCCAGCCGGAGCTCGTACAGCTGCTCACCCCGGAAGGCGAGCGGATCGAGCACCCGGACTACCCGCTCACCACCACCCCGGACGAGCTGCGCGCCCTCTACCGCGACCTGGTGCTGGTGCGCCGGTTCGACGCCGAGGCCACCGCGCTGCAGCGCCAGGGCGAGCTGGGCCTGTGGGCCTCGCTGCTCGGCCAGGAGGCCGCCCAGGTCGGCTCCGGGCGGGCCATGCGCACCGGTGACTACGCCTTCCCCACCTACCGCGAGCACGGCGTGGCCTGGTGCCGCGACGTGGACCCGCTGAACCTGCTCGGCATGTTCCGCGGCGTGAACCACGGCGGCTGGGACCCGAACGAGAAGAACTTCCACCTGTACACCATCGTGATCGGCGCGCAGACCCTGCACGCCACCGGCTACGCGATGGGCATCACCAAGGACGGCGCGGACGACGCGGTGATCGCCTACTTCGGCGACGGCGCCTCCAGCCAGGGCGACGTCAACGAGGCCTTCACCTTCGCCTCGGTCTACAACGCCCCGGTGGTCTTCTTCTGCCAGAACAACCAGTGGGCGATCTCCGAGCCCACCACCACCCAGACCAAGATCCCGCTGTACCGCCGCGCCTCCGGCTTCGGCTTCCCCGGCGTCCGGGTCGACGGCAACGACGTGCTGGCCTGCCTGGCGGTCACCCGCTGGGCGCTCGACCACGCCCGCAGCGGCAACGGTCCGGTGCTGATCGAGGCGTTCACCTACCGGATGGGCGCGCACACCACCTCCGACGACCCCACCCGCTACCGCCCCTCCGAGGAGACCGAGGCCTGGAAGGCCAAGGACCCGATCACCCGGCTCCGGGCGCTCCTGGAGAAGGAGGGCCTGGCCGAGGAGGAGTTCTTCGCCTCGATCGAGGCCGAGAGCGAGCAGCTGGGGCTGCGGGTGCGCGAGGGCGTGCGCACCATGCCGGACCCGGACCCGACCCTGATCTTCGACCACGTCTACGCCGAGCCGCACACACTGGTCGATGAGGAACGGGCCGAGTACGTCGAGTACGCGGCCTCCTTCGAGGCGGGGGAGAACCTCTGATGGCCGCTCAGCTCAGCATCGCGAAGGCGCTCAACGAGGCGCTGCGCAAGTCGCTGGAGAACGACCCGAAGACGCTCCTGATGGGCGAGGACATCGGCAAGCTCGGTGGCGTCTTCCGGATCACCGACGGCCTGCAGAAGGACTTCGGCGACAGCCGGGTGATCGACTCCCCGCTCGCCGAGTCCGGCATCGTCGGCACCGCGATCGGCCTCGCGCTGCGCGGCTACCGCCCCGTGGTGGAGATCCAGTTCGACGGGTTCGTCTACCCGGCCTTCGACCAGATCGTCTCCCAGCTGGCCAAGATGCACGCCCGTGCGCTCGGGCACGTCAAGATGCCGGTCACCATCCGCATCCCGTACGCGGGCGGCATCGGCGCGGTCGAGCACCACAGCGAGTCGCACGAGGCGTACTTCGCGCACACCGCCGGTCTGCGGGTGGTCTCGCCGTCCAGCGCGCACGACGCGCACTGGATGCTGCGCCAGGCCATCGAGTCGGACGACCCGGTGATCTTCCTGGAGCCCAAGCGCCGCTACTGGGACAAGGGCGAGGTCGGCGACGCCGCCGACCTGGGCCTGTACGACGCCCGGATCGTGCGCCCCGGCACGGACGCGACGCTGATCGCCTACGGCCCGATGGTCAAGGTCTGCCTGGAGGCCGCCGCGGCCGCCGAGGAGGACGGCCGCCGGCTGGAGGTCGTCGACCTGCGCTCGCTCTCCCCGGTGGACTTCGCCGCCCTGGAGGAGTCGGTCAAGCGGACCGGCCGCGGCATCGTGGTGCACGAGGCGCCGGTCTTCCTGGGCATGGGCGCCGAGCTGGCCGCCCGGCTGACGGAGCGGTGCTTCTACCACCTGGAGGCGCCGATCCTGCGGGTCGGCGGCTACCACGCGCCGTACCCGCCGTCCCGGGTCGAGGAAGCCTTCCTGCCGGACCTGGACCGCGTGCTCGACGCCGTCGACCGCGCGCTCGCGTACTGAACCGGGGAGCGAAGATGACCACCGAAGTTCGCTCGCTCCGCGAGTTCAAGATGCCCGACGTGGGCGAGGGCCTCACCGAGGCCGAGATCCTCAGCTGGTCCGTGAAGCCCGGCGACACCGTGACGGACGGCCAGGTCGTCTGCGAGGTGGAGACCGCCAAGGCCGCCGTGGAGCTGCCGATCCCGTTCAACGGGGTGGTGGAGCGGCTGTTCTTCCCCGAGGGCGCGACGGTCGACGTCGGCACCGTGATCATCTCGGTCGCGGTGGCGGGGGAGGCGGGCGCCGCCGCTCCGGCCGCGGCCGCCCCGGTCGCCCCGGTGGCCGCTCCCGCCGAGGCCGAGCCGGCCCGGCGCGAGGTGCTGGTCGGCTACGGTCCGCGGACCGGCGGCACCCAGCGCCGGGCCCGCCGGACCACCACGACCACCGTGGTCGCCCCGGCTCCGGCTCCGGCCGCTCCCGCGCCGGCCCCCGTGGCTGCCCCGTCGGTGGTACTGGCCCAGCCCACCGGTGACCGGCCGTTGGCCAAGCCGCCGGTGCGCAAGCTCGCCAAGGACCTCGGCGTCGACCTGCGGGCCGTCACACCGACCGGCCCGGACGGCGTGGTCACCCGCGAGGACGTGCACGCGCACGTCGCCGCGGCGGCCGCCGTCGCGGCGCCCCCGGCCGAGCCGGCCGCGGTGGCACCGGTGGAACCGGTGGTCGTGGCGACCGCCGGCACCGGGGACGTCCGGGTGCCGATCAAGGGCGTCCGCAAGGCGACCGCGCAGGCGATGGTGGCCTCGGCCTTCACCGCCCCGCACGTCACCGAGTTCGTCCAGGTCGACGTCACCCGCACGATGAAGTTCGTCCGCCGGCTCAAGGAGAGCGGCGAGCTGGGCCGGGACATCCGGGTCAGCCCGCTGCTGCTGGTCGCCAAGGCGCTGCTGACCGCGATCAAGCGGCACCCCGAGATCAACGCCCAGTGGGACGAGGCGGCCCAGGAGATCGTCATCAGGGGCCAGGTGAACCTCGGCATCGCCGCGGCCACCCCGCGCGGCCTGATCGTCCCCAACATCAAGGACGCGGGCGGCCGCACGCTGTCCGGCCTGGCGGCCGCGCTCGGCGAGCTGATCGACACCGCCCGGCTGGGCAAGACCTCGCCGAACGACATGCAGGGCGGCACCGTCACCATCACCAACGTCGGCGTCTTCGGCGTCGACACCGGCACCCCGATCCTCAACCCGGGCGAGGCCGCGATCCTCGCCTTCGGCGCGGTCCGGGAGCTGCCGTGGGTGCACAAGGGCAAGGTGGTGCCGCGCCAGGTCACCACGCTGGCCCTCTCCTTCGACCACCGCCTGGTGGACGGCGAGCTGGGCTCCAGGGTGCTGGCCGACGTCGCCGCGCTGCTGGAGCACCCCAAGCGCCTGATCACCTGGGGCTGACCGGCCGGACCGAGGAAGGGCCCTGCTCCGCACGACAGTGCGGGGCAGGGCCCTTCGGCATTTCCGGACACCGGACACCGGACAAGCCTTAGCGCGCGCCGCGCAGTCAGCGCCCGGCGTACCGGACGCCCAGGCCGAGCACGAGCAGCACGGCGCCGAGACCGGCCGTCAGGATCCCGACGGCGGTGCCGGTCGGGGCCTGCTCCGGCATGCCGGTCGGCCCGCCGGCGGTGGGGCCGGAGGCGGGCGCGCCGACGACGGCCCCGGGAGCGCCGAGGGTCGCCGTCGGGGCGGGCGGTCCGGACACCTGCCGGGCGGCCGACGTCCCGGGGTCGGACCCGTGGGCCGAGGCGGTGTCGGTGGCGAGCAGCTGCACGGAGCCGGCCAGGACGACGGCGACGGCGACGGTCGCGAGCCGGCCGCGGGTGGAGCGCGGGTGGGCGTTCTTCGCAGAAGTGGAGAAAACAGGCATGCGCACGACGTGACTCCCCGCAGTCATGAAGCCGGTGGTGGGTGGAGGTGGCCGGTCCTGCCCCCGTCGGCCGGTAGCGCCCCCCGGCGCTTCCCGGCTCGCTCTCCAGCCCTCCACTTCCAAGGACGCGCGGCCCCGCCGGAGGTTGCGGGTGGATCCGGAAGTCCTCCGGGATTCTTCGAAAGGCCCGCCGCCGGTGCCCGCTCCGCGATACTGCCGCCATGGCAGAGGAGCTGATAACCCGTTCGGCGGACAGTCGGACCGACCCCGAGGAGCGCCGCTCGCTGCGGCGGGACGTCTCCCTCCCCGCCCTCCTGGCCGGGCTGGTGTGCATCGCGGTGTCGTTCTCCGGCCCGCTGGTGGTGGTGCTCGCGGCGGCCTCGGCCGGGCGGCTGGACGAGGCGCACACGGCCTCCTGGATCTGGGCGGTGGCCATCGGCAGCGGGCTGCCCGGTCTGCTGCTCAGCTGGTGGACCAGGACGCCGGTGATCACCGCCTGGTCCACGCCGGGCGCCGCGCTGCTGGTCACCAGCCTCGGCGCGTACCCCTACCGGGAGGCGGTCGGCGCCTTCCTGGTGAGCGGGGTGCTGGTGACCCTGTTCGGTGTCACCGGGCTGTTCGGCCGGCTGATCGCCGCGATCCCGGCCGGGATCGTCAACGCGATGCTGGCGGGCATCCTGTTCTCCTTCGGCGCCGGCATCTTCGGCGCCGTCCACGGCGCGCCCGCCCTGGTGCTCGGCAGCTTCGCGGCCTTCCTGCTGGCGAAGCGGCTGGCGCCGCGGTACGCCGTACCGGTCGCGCTGCTGGCCGGCGGGGTGCTGGCGGCGGTCACCGTCGGGCTGCCGGTGCACCTCGGGTCCGGCGGGCCGACCACGCCGGTGTTCACCGTGCCGGCCTTCTCCGGGCCGGCCATGGTGGGGCTGGCGCTGCCGCTCACCATCGTGGCGCTGGCCTCGCAGAACGCCCCCGGCCTGGGGGTGATGCGGGCCTTCGGCTACCAGCCGGACGACCGGCTGCTGATCGGGGCCACCGGCGGGGTCTCCGTCCTGCTGGCGCCGTTCGGCTCGCCCGGGGTGAACCTGGCCGCGATCACCGCGGCGATCTGCGCCGGTCCGGAGAGCCACCCCGATCCGCGGCGCCGCTACGTCGCCGGGATGTCGGCGGGTCTGCTCTACGTGCTGGTGGGCAGTTTCGGTGGGTTGCTGGTGAGCCTGTTCACCGGTCTGCCGAAGGAGCTGATCGCGGTGATCGCCGGGGTCGCCCTGCTGGCCTCGCTCCAGGGCAGCCTGGCCGCGGCCGTCGCCGACGAGGGCGGCCGGGACGCGGCGGTGGTGACCTTCCTGGCCTCGGCCTCCGGGATGAGCCTGCTCGGCATCGGCTCGGCGTTCTGGGGGCTGCTGCTCGGGCTGGGCACCCATCTGGTGCTCCGGGCGGGGCCGAAGCGGCGCGGCTGAGGCGTTGCGGCTGAGGCGTTGCGCGGCCGGTGCGCCCCAGGCCGGCGGTGCGCTCGGCCGGTGGTGTGCTCGGCCGGGGGCGGCGGGGTGGGCCGGCTCCGCCGGAGGCGGCGCTGGTGGGTCACGGGCCATCCGAATCATCCACCTGATCGGACTCATAGGTATGACCGGGGTGATCCGGGTCGTTCGGCCATGGCGGTGACATTTTCGCCGGACGGTGAGGGTGACACGCCGGTCCGGGTACGTCTTCGCGTCCACCACCCGGGCGACGCCGGGTGACCGGATCCCCGAGGACGCACCCGTATGCCGCCTGGCAACCCTGGCCGGCTCGTCCGGAGTCTGGCCGCGCTCGTGCTGGTGTCCACCGCCGTACTGCCCGCCGCCCTGGAGCTGGCCGGTCCCTCGCCCTTCGGGGTGATCGGGCCGGGTGCCCCCGCCGACCGGGCGGTGCCGCCGCACACCGCCCAGCGGGCCGACCTCCGCGCGGCCGGCGCCGCCCCGACCGTCGACATAAGGCGGACCGGGGACCCGGCGAACCGGATCACGCTGGTGCTGCTCGGCGACGGCTACAGCGCGGACGAGCAGGAGCTCTTCCGCGCCCAGGCCGACCGGGCCTGGCGGGCACTGATGGAGATCGAGCCGTTCCGCAGCTACCAGGGGTTCTTCAACATAAGGCGGGTCGAGGTCGTCTCGGCGGACTCCGGCATCGCCGAGACCGAGAGCCGGGGCCGCAACCCCGGGACCCCGCTCGGCATGCACTTCTGGTGCGAGGGCACCGCCCGGCTGCTCTGCGCCGACGAGGCCGCCACCGCGCGCTACGCCGGCGAGGGCGACGGCCCGCAGTATCTGATCGCGCTGGCCAACTCCAGCGAGTACGGGGGTGCCGGCGGCACCGGGGTGACCACCCTGGCCGGCGGCAGCCCGGACGCGGGGCGGATCATCCAGCACGAGATAGGGCACACCGTGGGCGACCTCGGCGACGAGTACGACAGCGCGCCGGACGACGCCGACTACCCCAACCTCGCCACCGAGAACGCCGACGACATGCGCCGCAAGCAGACCAAGTGGTGGCGCTGGCTGGGCGCGGAGTCCCCGGACGGCGGCGGCACGATCGGCGCCTACCGCAGCGCCAACGGGATCTACCGGCCCACCCAGGACTCGGTGATGCGCACCCTCGGCGGGGCCTACAACCTGCCCTCGCGGGAGGCGATCATCGAGGAGATCTACCGCCGGATCCGGCCGACCGACACACCCGTGCCCGCCCCGGGCGAGGTGACCGGCCGCCCCCGGCTGGAGGTCCGGCCGCTGCCGCTGGTCGGGACCCGCGCGCTGCAGGTGGACTGGAAGGTGGACGGCGCCGCGGTGGAGCCGCAGGCGCCGGACCGCAGCTGGCTGGACACCGCCGCGCTGAACCTGTTCCCGGGGCAGAGCGCCACCGTCACGGCCACCGTCCGGGACACCACCGACTGGGTCCGGGACGAGGCCTTCCGCGACCGCTACATGACCAGGACGGTCTCCTGGACGGTCACCGGCTGAGCCGGGCCCGCCCCGCCCCGGCCCGAGGGTCGAATGATGGGATGACTAATCTGGGGACACTATGTCCGTGGAGCCCGCCAGTTCAGCCCGCCCCCTGTCCGTTCCCGCTCCCCCGGCCACCGCCGGGCCGACGCCCCCGGCGGCCCCCGTGCCCCCGGCGGCCCCCGTGCCCCCGGCCACCGGGATCCCGGCGCCGCCCGGCGGTCGGGCCGCCTGGCTGGCCTGGTCCATCGGCGTCAGCGTGTACGTCCTCGCGGTGATCCACCGGACCAGTCTCGGGGTGGCCGGGCTGGACGCCGCCGACCGCTTCGCGATCGGCGCCTCCGCGCTCTCCACCTTCTCGATCCTCCAGGTGCTGGTCTACGCGGCGATGCAGATACCGGTCGGCCTGCTGGTCGACCGGTTCGGCCCGCGCCGGGTGCTGCTGCTCGGCGTCCTGCTGCTGAGCGCCGGGCAGCTCGCCTTCGCGTTCTCCTCCTCCTTCGGGCCGGCGCTGGCCTCCCGGGCGGTGCTCGGCTGCGGTGACGCGATGACCTTCATCAGCGTGCTGCGGATCGCCGCGCGCTGGTTCCCGGCCGCGAAGAACCCGTTCGTCGCCCAGCTGACCGGCCTCGCCGGGATGGGCGGGAACCTCGTCACCACCGTCGTCCTCGCCGACGCCCTGCACCGGGAGGGCTGGACCCCGACCTTCACCGCGATCGCGCTGCTCGGAGTGGCGGTGTTCGCGCTGGTCGCGCTCTTCCTGCGGGAGGCTCCGGCGGGCGCGCCGCAGCGGGCCGCGGCCGCCGGGCCGGGGGGCGTCGGGCCGGGGGGCGCGCCGCTCCGGCCGGGCGTGGGCCGGCAGGTCCGGCTGGCGTGGTCGGAGCCCGGCACCAGGCTCGGCCTCTGGGTGCACTTCACCACCCAGTTCCCCGGCAACGCCTTCGGCCTGCTCTGGGGGATGCCCTACCTGGTGGAGGCCCAGGGCATGTCGCGCACCGCGGCGGGCGGGCTGCTGACCCTGCTGGTGCTCGCCAACATGTCCTTCGGCCTCCTCTTCGGCCGGGTGCTCTCGCGCACCGCCCGGGCCCGGATGCCGATCGTGCTCACCGTGATCACCGCCACCGCGGTCGGCTGGGCGCTGGTGCTGGCCTGGCCGGGCGGGCACCCGCCGCTCTGGCTGCTGGTCGGGATCATCCTGGTGATGGGCAGCAACGGCCCGGCCTCGCTGGTCGGTCTGGACTACGCCCGTGCGCGCAACCCCGTGGAGCGGCTCGGCACCGCCTCCGGGATCGTCAACATGGGCGGCTTCATCGGCACGATGATCACCCTGTTCGGCATCGGCGTCCTCCTGGACGCCCTCACCCCGGCCGGCACCGGCGGCTACTCCGCCGACGCCTTCCGCTGGGCCTTCTGCTGGCTCTACGTGCCGCTCGCGGCGGGCACCCTGATGATCCTGCGGCTGCGGCGCAAGGTCGCCGAGCGGGAGCGGGGCGCGGCGGCGGGCGTCTGACGGCCGCCTCCGACAGCCGGCCGGCCGGCCGTTCGGCGCGGCCCGCGCGGCCGGGGCCGTGCGGGCCGCGCCGGGTCGTCAGACCGTGACGGCGAAGTTGGCCAGCACCCGGGAGGCCAGCTCCTGGTCGCCCTCCACGGTGACCGGGCCCGGGCGGCCGCGGCCGCAGGCGAGCCGGGCGTACGTCTCCCAGTCCATCGTGAGCTGTACGTCGGGGGCGAGGCTGATCGACTCGTCGACCGTGCCGCGGCCGGCGGCGTCGACCCGGACGGTACGCAGGAACTCGACCGGGCCGGTGACGTCCAGCACCAGGGCCGTCCCGGCCGGGGCGCCGGCCCGGTGGGCGACGGCCTTGGGCAGCGACTCCAGCAGCACGTCCCGGGCGAGCAGCGCGGCCGGGGAGGCCAGGTTGCCCGGCACCGCGAGGGCCCGGCGGAGGTCCTGCTCGTGCACCCAGACGTCGAAGGCCCGGTGGCGCAGCAGCTCGTGGTACGGCACGTCGCGGCTGAGCGGGCCGCCCGGGAAGCGGACCGGCTCGGACGGGGTCTGCCGGGCGTTGCGCAGCGCCCGGGAGCGGCGGATGATCGTGTACTCCAGCTCGCCGGTCATCTCCAGCGCGGTGTGGCAGCGGCGCTTGTCGACCGGCAGCTCGATGTAGCGGGCGAACTCGGTGGTGACGTGGCGCAGGTCGCGGGGGAGCGAGTGGATCGGGCGCGGGTCGCCGAGCAGCTCGGACTCGACGGCGATGACGTGCGAGACGATGTCCCGGACCGACCAGCCGGGGCACTCGGTGGCCCGGTTCCAGGAGCCCTCCGGGAGAGGGGCCACCAGCTCCGATATCGATTCGATGGACTGCGTCCACGCCTCGGTGTAAGCCTGCACGGTCTGGTTGTCCGTCACGGGAATCTCCGGCCCTCCGTCAGCTGCCTTGCCACGCGCGCGCTGTTTTCGGGTCGGACGGGAAAGTCCGGCTTCCGGGCGCACACGCTAACCGCACGTTACGCTGCCGGGTGAGAACAGGGCAGCGCTTTCGAGTGACGATCGTAGGACTCTTGCCGTGGACGGTGGTACTGTGCGCGCTTCATTGATCCAACTCGCGGTCTCCGACGCCGAGCCGCCCGCCGAGCGGCGGGCCCGCGCGGCGGCCCTGGTCCGTGCCCAGCAGGGGGCCGACCTGGTGGTCCTGCCGGAGCTGTGGGCGCTGGGCGGTTTCGCGTACGACCTCTGGTCGGACGGCGCCGAGGCGCTGGACGGGCCCACCTCGGACGCGATGGCCGCCGCCGCGAAGGCGGCCGGGGTCTGGCTGCACGCCGGTTCTATCGTCGAGCGCGACCCGGACGGGCCGATCTACAACACCTCGCTGCTGTTCGCCCCGGACGGCGAGCTGGTGCACACCTACCGCAAGATCCACCGCTTCGGCTTCGACAGCGGCGAGGCGGTGGTGATGGGCGCCGGGCAGGAGATCGTCACCGCCGCCACCGACTTCGCCACGCTCGGCCTGGCGACCTGCTACGACCTGCGGTTCCCCGAGCTGTTCCGGGCGCTGCTGGACGCGGGCGCCCAGCTGATGGTGGTGCCGGCGGCCTGGCCGGCGCGGCGGCGCGAGCACTGGACGCTGCTGAGCCGGGCCCGCGCGGTCGAGGAGCAGGCCTACGTCCTGGCCTGCAACACCGCCGGGACGCACGGCGGGGTCGAGCAGGCCGGCCACAGCATCGTGGTGGACCCGTGGGGCCGGGTGCTGGCCGAGGCGGGTGCCGGCGAGGAGGTGCTGACCGTGGACTTCGACCCCGCGGAGGTGGGCAAGGCCCGCGCCGAGTTCCCGGTCCACCGGGACCGGCTGCTGGGCATCCCGGCCCCCGTCCAGCGGTGACGCCCCCGGCCGGGTGAGCGGGGCTTTCCGGGGCATACGGGAGGCTTGTACGGGGCGGCGGCATTTTTGAGAAGATGAGCCTTCGTCGTGTTACCCGCCGTTCTTCAGCCGGCCTGTCCCGAGGCAGACCGTCGAGCCTGCCCGAGGAGGTCGCGCGCATGTACGGCACCGGCGCAGGCGACACCAGCACCGTGATCCAGCGCAACAGCCTGCGCGAGCAGATCGCCGGCGCGCTGCGCGAGGAGATGATGGCCGGCCGGCTGGCGGCCGGCCGCAACTTCACCGTCAAGGAGATCGCCGAGCTGTACGGCGTCTCCGCGACCCCGGCCCGCGAGGCGCTGGTGGACCTCGGCGCGCAGGGGCTGCTCCGGGCCGAGCACCACCGCGGCTTCACGGTGCCCGAGTTCGGCTGGGCCGACTTCCTGGAGATCTTCGAGTCCCGGGTGCTGCTCACCGACAGCTGCTTCCGCCAGCTCGCGGTCCGCCCGGCGACGCCGGACGCCGCCCGGCTGCCCTCGCTGCGCCGCCGGGCGGACGCGGCGGTCGGTGCGGTCCGGGCGGGCAACCTGGACGTCATGGTGGGCTGCGACCGCCGGTTCTGGCAGGAGGTCGCCGGACTGCTCGGCAACCGCCGGATCGGGGACTACCTGGACTGGCTCCGGGTGCAGTCCTGGATGTTCGCCGCGCCGTACCTGCGGGCGATGCCGACGCTGGGCGGGTTCTGCTGGGACCGCCACGTCGAGCTGGTCGAGGCGATCGAGCGGGAGGACCTCGCGGGCGCGCACCGGATCGTCTGCGAGTACAACCTGTTCACCGTGCGGGCGCTGGCCGGGCTGACCGGGGAGTCGGAGGAGTCGGTGGGGGTGCTGCCGCTGCTGGCCGCCGGGCTCGACGCGGCGCCGGTGGCCGCGCCGCCGGCCGCCCGGTCGGGTGGGCCGTCCGGACCGGCTCCCTCACCGGTGCCGGCCGGCAGGTCTTCCGTTCCTTCCGTTCCTTCCGGCCCTTCGGTCCCTTCGCCGGTGTCGGCGGGCCCGGAGGCGGGCCGCAGGCCGGAGCCGCAGCGGGCGGAGGGCGGCTGCGGCCGCGAACGGGAGCTGGGCCGGGAGCTCGGCCGCGAGCTGGGGCTGGGCCTCGGCCTGGTGCCGCAGCCGCGTTCGGTGCCGTACGGGCGCTTCGGCCGCCGGCCGGCCGACCCGTCGGCCGGCCAACTGTCCGAGGGGCGGCCCGGCCCGCACCGCGCGCCGGGCCGGTAGGGTGGGCGGTCGTCGCCCCGGGCGGTCCCCGTACCGACCGTCCGGACCCCGACCCGCCCATCCGTCACCCGCTCGCGCGGGCGACTCCGCCGCCCGGAGAGGAAGAGCCGGCCCATGGCCTGCGACCTCTGGCTCGTCCCGCTCGTGGACGTGCTGAGCCACAGCCCCGACAACCCCTTCCGGGACGATCTCGCGCTGTACAACGCCGTGTTGACCGCGCACGGGCTGCCCGAGGTGCCGGTCTACCAGTTCGTCCCGGGGATAAGCGGGGCGGTCGAGCCGATAGCCGCCTTCGACTACGACTCGCTGCACTTCCTGCGCCGCGCCTACCTGCTGGGCCTGACCGGCCTGGACATCACGCCGGTGGACGCGCTCGGCGGCGACTACGAGCAGCTGCTGGAGATGTTCGAGAGCAGCGCGGAACACTCGCACCTGGTCTGGCACTTCGACCACGCCGGGGCCTACGTGCCGATCGAGTTCGCGGCTCCGCTGGTGGACGACGCGCTGCTCGCCTCCGGCGGTCCGCTGGGCTCCAGCCACGGGCTGCTGCGCGAACTCCAGGCCATCGCCCCGGCGCTGGACATCGACCCGGCAGACCCGCCGGACCCGACCCGGCCGCTCGGCCCGACCGGCCTGGAGCAGCCGTTCGGCCCGCCGCTGGACGACCTGCACCCCTTCGCCCGGGAGCGGCACGCCTGGGCGGGCCTGTACGCGGCGGCCACCCGCAGCCTCACCCAGGGCTCGATGATCGTCTTCGCCTGAGCCGACGGGCCCGCGAGCCGCCCGGCTCCGCGGGCCACCCGGCCTGCGGGCCCGCCAACGTCCGGGCCCGCCAAGAACGTCCTGCCCGCGAGCGTCCGGGCTCGAAGGCCTCCGCGCGCCGCCCCCGCTACCGCAGCGGGCCCTCCGGCGGCCGCTGGCGCGGCATGGTGGGCCGGGTGCCCGGCGGGGGCAGGATCCGCACCTGGGCGCCGATCCCCGACTCGCTGCGGCCGCCCCAGCTGCCGGAGGCCTGGGTGGGCAGCTGGGTCATGCCCGCGCGGAACTCCAGCATCCACTCCGAGGTCTCGGTGCGGACCATGTCCGAGACGTCCTCGCAGAACCGCCGCAGCACCCCCAGGCAGCGTTCGGCCGCCTCGCCCGCGGTGCCCTCGGTGGGGCCGAGCACCTCCCGCACGCACTCCGAGGCCCAGTCGAACTGGAAGGCCTCCAGGCGGCGTTGCAGCGCCTGCGCGGTGGAGACGTCCCGCATCCAGCCGGAGGTCAGCCCGAACGCCCGGTCGGCGCCGTAGCAGGCCGCGGCGAGCGCCAGGCCGACGTAGCCCCAGCTGGTGGCGTTCGCGACGGTGCCGGTGAGGTCCACCAGCGGCGCGGTGACGCCGCCCACCACGAAGCCGGCCGTGCCGAACCTCAGCAGACGTGCCCAGCGGCGCTTCCAGACCCGGTCCCGGCGGTACCAGTCGATCGCCTCGACCGCCCGCTCCTCGGACCAGCGGTAGAGCTCCTCCAGCCGCTCGGCGGGCTCGCCCCAGTCCCCGAGGGGGAACTGGCGGGCGCTCAGATCGGCCCGGCGACGCGTGTCGGCCCGGGGCGCGACTGCGGCGGGGGGCGGGTCCTCCTCGCCGATCTCCTTGCCCCAGGCACTCTCCTCGGGCTGCATTTCCGGCTGGCTCACCTGTGGGGCTCCCTGTGGCGGGCGGACTGCTGGGTCTGACATCGCGTCCTCCAACCCGTCCTCCTGACAAGTCATCGACCTGATGGGCCGTGAAACGCCGGACGACGGATCGGAACACACGGCGCCCCCGGGCGAGTGTGGGTGCCCCGGGACGGCGTACCGGCCGGTGGCCGGCGGTTGTCCATCAGCACTTCTTACCGCCAAATGGCTGACCATGGGGGCGCTTCACCAATGATCGTTACCGGATTCGGGGCCCGGATGCCGAGGTGAGGGGGTTGCGGCGGTCGGCGAGATTTCACCCGTCCGAGCGAGCCTCCGGTGACCCGCTGTCCTGACCCGGGCACCCCGGGTGCACCGCCCCCGTCCCGGCTTGGATGATCCTCCGAGCCCGGCGGCGTACGGACGGCTCCGCCTGGAGGTTCCGACGGGACCGGAGGGCGGCGCGAACCGGCCACCGACTACCCTTGCCAACCGTGAAGGTCCTCGTCATCGGCGGCGGCGCCCGCGAACACGCCCTGTGCCGCTCCCTGTCCCAAGATTCCGCCGTCACCGAGCTGCACTGTGCCCCGGGTAACGCCGGGATCGCGCAGGTGGCGACGGTCCACCCCGTCGACCAGCTGGACGGTGCGCAGGTCGCTGCGCTCGCCCGGCGGCTCGACGCCGACCTGGTCGTGGTCGGCCCGGAGGCCCCGCTCGTCGCGGGCGTCGCCGACGCCGTGCGCGCGGCCGGCATCCCGGTCTTCGGCCCGTCCGGCGAGGCCGCCCGGCTGGAGGGCTCCAAGGCGTTCGCCAAGGACGTCATGGCCGCCGCCGGGGTGCCCACCGCCCGCTCCTACCTCTGCACCACCCCCGCCGAGGCCGCCGAGGCGCTGGACGCCTTCGGCGCGCCGTACGTGGTCAAGGACGACGGCCTGGCCGCCGGCAAGGGCGTCGTGGTCACCTCCGACCGCGAGGCCGCGCTGGCCCACGCCGCCTCCTGCGAGCGCGTGGTCATCGAGGAGTACCTGGACGGCCCCGAGGTCTCGCTGTTCGCGATCACCGACGGCACCACCGTCCTCCCGCTCCAGCCCGCGCAGGACTTCAAGCGCGCGCTGGACGGCGACGAGGGCCCGAACACCGGCGGCATGGGCGCCTACTCGCCGCTGCCGTGGGCGCCCGAGGGCCTGGTCGAGGAGGTCCTGGAGACCGTCCTGCAGCCCACCGTGGACGAGCTGCGCCGCCGGGGCACCGAGTTCTCCGGCCTGCTCTACGCCGGCCTGGCGCTGACCTCGCGCGGCACCCGGGTGATCGAGTTCAACGCCCGCTTCGGCGACCCGGAGACCCAGGTCGTGCTGGCCCGCCTGCGCACGCCGCTGGCGGCCGTCCTGCACGGCGCGGCCACCGGCGCGCTGGACCAGCTGGAGCCGCTGCGCTGGGACGACGGCGCCGCCGTCACCGTGGTGATCGCCTCCGAGGGCTACCCGGCGGCGCCGCGCACCGGCGACGTGATCGAGGGCCTGGCGGAGGCCGAGGCCGCCGACGGCACCGCGTTCGTCCTGCACGCCGGCACCGCGGCGGACGAGGACGGCCGGGTGCTCAGCGCCGGTGGCCGGGTCCTCTCCGTCACCGCCACCGGCGTCGACCTCGCCGAGGCGCGCGGCCGGGCGTACGCGGCGGTCGACCGGATCAGCCTCAAGGGTGGTCAGCACCGCACCGACATCGCGCTCAAGGCCGCCCAGTAGCAGGCCTTTTCGCCGCGTTCCGGGGCGCTGCGTCCGAGGGGAAACAACCCCCATGGACGCAGCGCCCCGCGGCGTTTCCGGGCCGGGTGGCACGGGAGCGGTTCCGGGGCCGCCGCACTGTTCGGCGGCCGGAATCCAGCCCATCGAGTGACAGCGGCCGCATCCGGCTGACGCAACCGGCCGCCCGGCCTTATGGTGCGCTGGTCCGCGGTCCCGGGGGCCGCGTCGTGCGCGGCCGCACCGGGTAGCGGCGGTCGCGCGGGGGGATGCTGGACGGCGTCCGGCCGGACCGAGCGCGCCCGGGCCGCATTGCACGGCGCGCGGCGCGGTCGTCCGGAATCCGGGCACCGTCACCGGGACGAGTGGAAACCGGGGCGATCCGGAACACCCACCCGGACAAGGGCGTCAAGAATGTCAGAAGCGCCACGCAGCATGTACTACCGGGATCGGACGCCGCCGATTCCCGGTCGGAACTGATCGTTTCGAGTCGGCTCAGGGCCCCGTCGCCGGGTGCCCGAGGGCTCCGAAGGGGGTGCCGCACCGTATGGCCGCTGTCGACACCGCGCGCGCTCACGCCCAAGCGGTCCTGCGGGTCCGGGGGATCGCCCTGGCCACCGCCGTACTGCCCGCCGCCGCGGCGGTGGTCCTGCTCGCGGGCCGGTTCACCGGCCGGCTCGGTGCGCCAGGCTCCGCCGACGCCGCCGCCTGGGACGCCGTCCGCTGGGTGGTCTGCGCGGTGGCCGCCGCCACCCTGCTGGTCGCGGGCCTGGCCGCCCGCGCCCACCGCAGGGCCGTCCCGCCGCAGACCCCGGTCGTCCCGCTCGACCGGGCCCAGGCCCCCGAGCTGTACCGGCTGATCGACGAGCTGGCCGACCGGCTGGCGGTCCCCGCCCCCTCGGCGATCGCCCTCACCCCGGACTGCGACAGCTGGCTGGAGGACGTCCCGCCGGCCCGACCGACCGGCACCGGCCGCTCGTCGCGCCACTCGCCGCGCCACGAGCCGGACCCGCCCGCGCCGGTGCTGGTGATCGGCTCGCCGTTCCTCTGGTGGATGCGGGCCGGCGAGCTGCGGGCCCTGCTCGCCCCGGTGGTGGCCGGTACCGGGGCCGCCGCCGACCCGGACATCGCCGCCGCCCGCCGCTTCCTGCGCGGTCTGGACGCCAGCCTGGACGCCGCCCCCGGGCCCGGCGTGGTCGGCGCCCCCGCGCCCGCCGCGCCGCGCGGGCGCCGCGGCCCGGCCGCGCTGACCGACCGGATCACCCGCCGGCTGCTCCGCGCCTGCCGGGCGCACTCCGCCGAACTCGAGCGGGCCGTCGCCGGCTGGGCCTCCGAGCAGGCCCGGGCGGTCGACTACGGCCTGCGGATCGCCGCCCAGGAGCAGGTCGGCCTGGCCTACGCCGGCTGGGACCGGCTGCTCACCCGGGTCGCGCTGCCCGCCTGGCGGCTCGGCCGGCACCCCGCGCACCTCAACGCCGGGGTGGTCGCCGCGCTCACCGAGCTGTCGCGGCGCGACCGGCTGGCCGACGGGTACGGCAGCCGCCTCGGCGACCGCCCCGCCTGCGACCTGCTGGAGGAGCCGGGCACGGTGGACGAGGCGGTCTCGCTGCTCGCCGCCGAGCTGTTCTTCGGCCGCCCCGCCTCCGGCGCCTGGCGCGAGGTCGAGTGGACCGACTACCCGGCCGAGGTGGTGGACGCCGGCTGGCGGGCCCGCGCCACCGCGCTGCAGTCCGCGCTGGACCGGCTGGCCCCGCAGGCCCGCCCCGGCGCCCCGACGGTGACCAGGCTGCTCGGCCGGCTCGCCGAGGGCGGCGGCGAGCAGCTGGCGGCCGCGCTCACCGCCGAGCTGGCCCGGACCACGGCGCCCGCCCCGCTGCTCGAACCCGTCCGCACCGGGCGGGACCTGCTGGTCGACCACGTCACCGCGATGGTCTGCTGCGCCGCCGTCGACACCGCCGGGGCCACCCCGGGCCTGGACTGGCTGGACGGGCCGGTGCTGCTGATCGGCGGGGTGCGCCGCACCGATCTGGCCGGGCCGATCGCCCAGGCCGTCGAGCAGGGCCAGGACGGCCCGCTGCGGGCCTGGCTGGACGCCGCCGACGTCCGGCTGGAGAAGCCGGTCCGACTCTGAGCCCGGAGGGCGCTCGCTACCGGGGCTCGCGCCCCCGTGACGGTCACCGGCGGCAGGTCTTCGCAGGCCGGAGCCCCTCCACCGGGGGACCGGAAGATTCCCGGACACCAGTTGCTACCGATGGGTGACGCAGCGCCAGCACTCTGTGGTGTATTTGACCGCACGCACATCCGGGAGGCACATGCCGACCGGCGGAGGGTGCACCTTGTGGGAGGGGCGCGTGGGGACGGAACTCAAC
This sequence comes from Kitasatospora sp. NPDC001603, assembly GCF_040298365.1. Classification (NCBI taxonomy): domain Bacteria; kingdom Bacillati; phylum Actinomycetota; class Actinomycetes; order Kitasatosporales; family Streptomycetaceae; genus Kitasatospora; species Kitasatospora sp. NPDC001603. Next base: position 73,325 of record NZ_JBEPAA010000007.1, on the reverse strand, counting down.
CGCCGCTGGGAGTCCGGAACGCACGCGTACAGCGTCTCCGACCCCTTCGGCCAGGGCCCGCTGCCCTGGCTCCGCAGCCCGGACCAGTACCTGGCCGGGGCCGAGGGCGCCGTCCCCTGGTACGTCTCGGTGGACGCACCGGGCCAGCAGCCGCTGGCCGGCGGCGCCAGACCGAAGCCGCCGGTCGGCACCCCGCAGGGCGCCAACGACGTGGTGCAACAGATCAAGGGGTTCGCCTCGGCGGGCGTGGTCCGCCCCGGCGGCTCGGTGGACTTCCGGGTCACCGTCAACCCGCCCCGCGAGTTCACCGTCGACGTCTACCGGATCGGCCACTACGGCGGCGACGGTGCCCACCACATGACGTCCAGCCCGCTGATCGCCGGACTGGCCCAGCCGGCCCCGCTGGTGGCCGGGCGGACGGTCTCCTGCCACCACTGGTGGCACTCCTGGCGGCTGCAGATCCCGACCCACTGGCGCCCCGGCGCCTACGTCGCCGTCCTGACCACCGCGGACATGCTGCACCGCAGCCACATCCCTTTCACGGTGCGGGACTTCGAGGACCAGGCGCACGCCGCCGAGCTGCTCCTGGTGATCCCGGACGTGACCTGGCAGGCCTACAACCTCTTCCCCGAGGACGGCCGCAGCGGCGCCAGCCTGTACCACGCCTGGGACGACCGGGGCCGGCTGGTCGGCGAGCGGGAGGCGGCCGTCACCGTCTCCTTCGACCGCCCGCACGCCACCGCGGGCCTGCCGCTGCACGTCGGCCACGCCTACGACTTCATCCGCTGGGCCGAGCGCTACGGCTACGACCTCTCCTACGCCACCGCCACCGACCTGCACGCCGGCCTGGTCGACCCGGCCCGGCACCGGGCGCTGGTCTTCCCCGGCCACGACGAGTACTGGTCGGAGCCGATGCGCCGGACGGTCGAGCGGGCCCGCGACGGCGGCACCTCGCTGGTCTTCCTCTCCGCCAACACCATGTACTGGCGGGTCGAGCTGAGCCCCGCGCCGTCCGGCGAGCCCAACCGGCTGCTCAACTGCCGCAAGCGGCAGAAGGTCGAGCCCGGCAGCCCGGCCACCGGGGTGGGCGGCGCCGCCAGCGCGCTCTGGCGGGACGCCGGCGAACCGGAGCAGCACCTGCTCGGCCTGCAGTACTCCGGCCGGGTCGCCTCCCCCGTCCCGCTCGTCGCCCGGCACACCGCGCACTGGCTCTGGGACGGCACCGGCGTCCAGGAGGGCGACGAGCTGCCCGGGCTGGTCGCCGGCGAGGCCGACCGGTACTACCCCAAGGTGGCGCTGCCCCGGCACACCGAGCGGGTGCTGCTCGCGCACTCCCCGTACCGGGACCTCGCCGGCCGCACCCGGTACCAGGAGACCTCGCTGTACCGGGCGCCGAGCGGCGCGTACGTCTTCGCCGCCGGGACGTTCGCGTGGTCGCCCGCGCTGGACCGGCCCGGACTCACCGACGAGCGGATCCAGCGGGCCACCGCCAACCTGCTGGACCGCCTCTGCAAGAACGCCTGAGGGCGCCCGGCCGGGGCCCCGACGGGCGTTCGTGACAGACTCGGGTCCACTGACCTCCCCTTTCGCGCCGCACGCCCGCGAACGACCCCTGAGGACTGAGACAACCTTGAGCGGATTTGTCACCAAGCCCGAGCCGGTCCAGGTGCCCGGCCTGGTCCACCTGCACACCGGCAAGGTGCGCGACCTCTACCGCGCCGAGTCGGGCGACCTCGTGATGGTCGCCAGCGACCGCATGTCGGCGCACGACTGGGTCCTGCCCAACGAGATCCCCGACAAGGGCCGCATCCTCACCCAGCTCTCGCTGTGGTGGTTCGAGCGGATCGCCGACATCGTGCCCAACCACGTGATCTCCACCGAGGTCCCGGCCGGCGCCCCCGCCGACTGGAAGGGCCGCACGCTGGTCTGCCGCAGCCTGGAGATGATCCCGGTCGAGTGCGTGGCCCGCGGCTACCTGGCCGGCTCCGGCCTGACGGAGTACGAGGCGGACCGCACGGTCTGCGGCATCGCGCTGCCCGAGGGCCTGGTGAACAGCTCCGAGCTGCCCGCCCCGATCTACACCCCCGCCCTCAAGGCCGACGTCGGCGAGCACGACGAGAACGTCTCCTACGAGGAGACCGCCCGCCGGATCGGCGCGGAACTCGCCTCCCAGCTGCGCCGCACCACCCTGGACGTCTACGCCCGGGCCCGGGACATCGCCCGGTCGCGCGGCATCATCCTGGCGGACACCAAGTTCGAGTTCGGCCTGGCCGACGGCGAGCTGGTGATCGGCGACGAGGTGCTCACCCCGGACTCCTCCCGCTTCTGGCCCGCCGACGAGTGGCAGCCCGGCCGCTCGCAGCCGTCCTTCGACAAGCAGCTCATCCGCGACTGGCTGGTCTCGCCGGCCTCCGGCTGGGACCGCGCCAGTGAGCTGCCGCCGCCGGAGCTCCCGGCCGAGGTCGTCGAGCAGACCAGGGCCAAGTACATCGAGGTCTACGAGCGGCTGACCAGTACCCCCTGGGCCTAGGGGTAGCCGTCCGCGCGGGCACGGCCGGGTCCTCAGATCCAGCCGTGCTCGCGCGCGATCCGCACCGCCGCGTGGCGGTTCTCGGCGCCCAGCTTGCCGGCGGCCGAGGAGAGGTAGTTGCGGACGGTGCCCTGGGAGAGTGCCGCGCGCTCGGCGATCCCGGCGATCGAGGTGCCGTCGGCGGCCAGTTCCAGGACGTCCGTCTCGCGCGGGGTCAGCGGGGTCTCGCCCGCGCTGATCGCGTCCGCCGCCAGCTCCGGGTCCACGTAGCGGCCGCCCGCGCGCACCGTGCGGATGATCCCGGCGAGGTCCGCCGCCGAGACCGTCTTCGGCAGGAAGCCCCGCACGCCGACCTCCAGCGCCCGCTTCAGGTAGCCGGGTCGGCCGTGCCCGGTGACGATCATGGAGCGGCAGTCCGGCAGCAGCCGGCGCAGTTCGGTGGCCACCTCGATGCCGTCCAGCCCGGGCATCTGGAGGTCCAGCACCGCGATGTCCGGGCGGTGCGCCTGCGCCATCGCCACCGCCTCCGGGCCGGAGGCGGCCTGAGCGACCACGGTGATGTCGTCCTCCAGGGAGAGCAGCGCGGCCAGCGCCCCCCGGATCAGGTGCTCGTCGTCCGCGAGCAGCACGCGCACGGGGTCGGTCTCGGTCATCGGGGCCTTCTTCCGGACGGGAGCGGTGCGGTGGCGGACGGGGGCCGGAGCGGGACGCTGGCGAGCACCCGGAACCGGCCCGGCCCGGCCTCCGGGAGGGTCAGCTCGCCGTCGTGGGCGGCGAGGCGCTCGCGCAGCCCGTGCAGGCCCGTCCCGCTGCCCTGGGACGGGATCGGCACGGCCGGCACCCCGTCATTCTCCAGCTCCAGCACCACCCGGCCGTCCTCGCGGCGCAGCCGGATCGAGCAGTGCGCGGCCTCGCTGTGGCGCAGCGTGTTGGTGGTGGCCTCGCGGATCACCCAGCCGAGCACCGACTGCACCGGCAGCGGCAGTTCGTGCGGCTCCTCGCCCAGGTCGATCTCGCAGGCCACGTCGGCGGCGCGCAGCACGGCGCGGGCGCCGATCGCCTCGGCGTGCAGGTCCGCCGTGCGGTAGCCGCGGACGACGTCGCGGACCTCGCGCTGGGACTCCTGGGCGATCCGCTGCACCTCGGCCATCTGGTCGGCGGCCTCCGGCCGGCCGCGGCGGGCCAGTTGGGCGGCGAGTTCGCTCTTCAGCGCGATGGTGGTGAGGTTGCGGCCCATCACGTCGTGCAGGTCCCGGGAGAACCGCAGCCGCTCCTCGGCCACGGCCAGCCTGGACTGGGCCTCGCGGGCGGCGTCCAGCTCCCAGACCACGGACTGCAGCCAGGCGAAGCTGCGGCAGCTGGACCCGATGAAGGTGAGCGCGATCAGGTTGCCGACCAGCAGACCGGCCGTGGTCGCGCCGTCGAGCCCGGCGAGCAGGGCCGCGGGGGCGACCAGGAGCTGGGCCGTCACCCCGGTGAGGCAGGCCCGGCGCACCGGCAGGCCGACGCTCACCGGGCAGAAGGCGGCGGCCAGCAGGAGGGAGACGACCACGACGGTGAACGGCGGTGCGCCCGGGCTGTCCGGTCCGCCGTCGGCCGGGCCGAGCAGCAGGATCGCCCAGGAGCCGGCGATCGTCACGACGCCGAGGGTGAGGAGCCGGCGCAGGTGGTCGGTCGGCCGGTTCAGGTAGTGGTCGAGCGAGGCGCGCAGGGCCCGCAGGGTCAGCAGGGTGGTGGCCAGGCCGACGACCACGCTGACCTGGGCGCTGCCGCGGGTGTCCTCCCGGCCGGTGGGGGCGGCGATGGCCAGCACGATCATCGGGAGCAGGATCAGCGGGATGAAGTAGAGCGACCAGCGGAGGTACAGCTCGGTGCGCTGGGGTTTGCTGGACCCCTTCCAGCGCCGTCTCGGCGTCAGGACGCTCATCTCTCCCGCTCCCCCTTCGATCATGATCGTGCTGTGCCCTTCCTATCAGGTGGGGAGCGGGCGCCGGGGCGGGCCGGCTCCGGTCAGCGGCGGGGCTCCCAGCGGAACCAGCGGACGGCGCCCCAGGCGGCCAGGGCGAGCCAGACCATGCCGGTGACCAGGTGCGGGGCGGCGGGGGACCAGGTGCCGGCGAAGCCGGTGGCGGCGGCGGAGCCGTCGGTGCCGAACCAGCCGAGGCGGATCAGCTGGAAGGCCGGGGTGGTCGGGAGCAGCCGGCAGACGTCGGCCATCCGGTCGGGCATGACCTCCAGTGGGATGAACAGGCCGGAGCCGAACTGGGAGACCAGCAGGACCGGCATGGTGGTGATGCCGGCGCTCTCGACCGTCCTGGTGAAGGCGCTGGAGAGGGCGGCCAGCGCCATCAGGGTGCCGATCACCAGGACCAGCCCGGCGGCCATCAGCAGCGGGTTGACCGGCGCGCTGAGGTCCAGGGCGACGCCGCCGCCGACGGCGACCACGAGGCACATCAGCAGGGCCAGGGCGACCGAGGGCACCGCGGTGCCGGCCAGGATCTCGACGTCCCGCGCCTCGCCGGTGCGCAGCCGCTTGAGCACCAGCTCGCCGCGGCGGGCCACGTAGGCGGCGGTCAGGTTGTAGTAGACGACGAAGGCGAGCACCATCCCGATCGCCCCGTTGACCAGCAGCGAGTCGACGTCGAGGCCGGGGTGGGTCTCGGCCTGCTGTTCGAGCACGCCCCGCAGGGCGCCGATGAGCATCAGCGGCAGCAGCAGGGCCGTGAACATCGCGGTCCGGTTGCGCAGCAGCAGGGTGGCCTCGGCCCGGCCGAGGGCGAGCAGCCGGCGGACGGCGGTGGTTCGCGGGCCGGCGGCGGGACGGGCGGTGGCGGTGGTCATCGGGAGAGTCCCATCAGGCGGCGGAGGGTGGTGGGGGCGGCCGGGGCGTCGGCCGGGGGCTGGTGCGCGGCCTCGGAGGCGATGGCGAGGAAGGCCTCCTCCAGCGAGGCGCTGCGGGCGTCGAGGGCGCCGAGCGCGATGCCGTGCCGGGCGGCCCAGCCGAGCAGGTCGGTGAGGGTGGCCTGGAGCTGCCCGGTCTGCAGGGTGATCCGGCGGCCGTCGGCGACCAGGGTGGCCCCGGTCAGCGGCGGGAGCGAGGCTCCGGTGAACTCCGGGAGCTCGAAGGAGATCCGGGCAGGCCGGCCGGCGATGACCTCGGCGACGGTGCCGGTGGTGACGATCCGGCCGCGGTGCATGATCGCCAGGCGGTCGGCCAGCTCCTCGGCCTCCTCCAGGTAGTGCGTGGTGAGCAGCACGGTGGTGCCCTGGGCGCGCAGGTCGCGGACCAGCCGCCAGACGGAGGCCCGGGCCTCGGGGTCGAGGCCGGTGCTCGGCTCGTCCAGGAAGAGCACCTCGGGCCGGCCGAGCAGGGCCATCGCGAGGTCGAGCCGGCGCCGCTCGCCGCCGGACAGCTGCTTGACCCGGACGCCCCGGCGGTCGGCGAGGCCGACCAGCTCCAGCGCCTCCTCCAGCGGGCGGGCGCCGCTGGTCATCCCGGCCCAGCTGCGGCCGGTCTCGGCGACGGTGAGGTCGCCGGGGAAGCCGCCCTCCTGGAGCATGATGCCGATCCGGGGGCGGAGCGCGGCGCGCTCGCGGTAGGGGTCGTGGCCGAGCACCCGGACCGTACCGGCGGTGGGGGCGGCGAGGCCCTCGATCAGCTCCATGGCGGAGGTCTTGCCGGCCCCGTTGGTACCGAGCAGCGCGAAGAGCTCACCGCGGCCGACGGTCAGGTCGACCCCGCGCACCGCGTGGAAGCCGGTGGCGCCGGAGCCGTAGTGGCGGTGGAGGTCGGTGACCTCGATCACAGGGTCGCTCGCGGTGCGCGGCTGGCTCGTTTCCATGGCTCAAGCCTTCCGCCGCCGGGGCGCCCCGGGCAGTGCGGGCTCTCATGAGAAGGCGGTGCGGATCCACGGGTCGGCGGTGACAAATGTCATCGGCGCTCCGGCGGCGGGGCGGGCCGGGAATGCGGGGACGGCTGCTCGGGCGGGGCCCGGCACAACCGCGGGGAATGCCGAAGGGCCCCCTCGATCGAGGGGGCCCTTCGTACTGGAGCGGACGACGAGATTCGAACTCGCGACCCTCACCTTGGCAAGGTGATGCTCTACCAACTGAGCCACGTCCGCAGGTCAAGATATTGAGTTGTGCTGTGCTCGCGCACTGCGAGCGGACGACGAGATTCGAACTCGCGACCCTCACCTTGGCAAGGTGATGCTCTACCAACTGAGCCACGTCCGCACGGTGCCTGGTGGGGCACCGGCCGCCTCTTCGGATCTCTCCGTTGCGGCGACGAGGAATACTCTACCCCATCGGTCGGGGTGGTCGCCCCACCCTTTCGGGGCAGGTGGGACGACCGGGTCCGGCGGGGTCAGTTCGCCTCGGCGAACGCCTCGTACACGTGCTTGGGGATGCGCCCCCGGGCGGGCAGCTCCATGCCGCGCGACTGGGCCCAGGCGCGCACGGCGGCCGGGTCCGGGGTGAGCGCGGTGCGGCGGAAGGACTTACCGGTACGGCTCTGGCGGCGGCCGGCCGCGACGAACGGAGCGAGGGCCTCCCGCAGCTTTTCCGCGTTGTCCAGGGACAGGTCGATCTCGTACGACTTCCCGTCGACGCCGAAGTGGACGGTTTCCGCGGCTGCGCCGCCGTCCAGGTCGTCGGAGAGCGTGACGACTACACGCTGAGCCATGGGTGTCAATCCTCTCGGGCAATTCGGCCGAAGGGCGCGGGGTGCGCTCCCGTGGCCTGATGTGCACCACTCGCGCAAGCGCATACGGGCAGGCCCGATGGCGTGCCGGATACGCAGCACTTGCCGCGACAGGTGGCCCTATTCTGCACCCGAAGCGGGTCGAAATCGAAGAGTCCGGCTTTCTTTTCCGTATATTCACGTGTCTTCGGCGGGTGCCGGATACCCGGTGCACTCGGCTGGCCGATCTGTCCGGAGTGCCGGTATTCGGGTGCTCTTCGGCCGTTCTCGCTCGGGCCGTCGAATCCGGTGAAAAGGGGTGCCCGCCGGGGGGTACCGGGGAGGCGGAGCCCTTGTGGCGTAAGGGTCGTGGGTCTACGCGCGTCACCCTCCCCGGCCAGCAAAGTCGCCCGAAACCCCCGGTAGTCTGGAGTTCCCCCGCCTTCACGAAGACACCACCGGGAGTGCCAGTGGCACGCGTCGTAGTCGACGTCATGCTCAAGCCGGAGATCCTCGACCCCCAGGGACAGGCGGTGCAACGCGCACTGCCCCGTCTCGGATTCGCCGGGATCGCCGACGTCCGCCAGGGCAAGCGCTTCGAGCTGGAGCTGGAGGGCCCGGTCGACGACGCCGCGCTCGCCCGTATCCGCGAAGCAGCCGAGACCTTTCTCGCCAACACTGTGATCGAGGACTTCACCGTCCGCGTCGAGGAGGAGGGCAAGTGACCACCCGAGTCGGCGTCGTCACTTTCCCTGGTTCCCTCGACGACCGCGACGCCCAGCGCGCGGTCCGCCTGGCCGGCGCGGAGCCGGTCGCCCTCTGGCACCGTGACAAGGATCTCCACCAGGTCGACGCCGTCGTCCTGCCCGGCGGATTCAGTTACGGCGACTATCTGCGCTGCGGCGCCATCTCCCGCTTCTCGCCGGTGATGGACACCATCATCGAGCAGGCGAAGCTGGGAATGCCGGTTCTCGGTATCTGCAACGGCTTCCAGGTGCTGTGCGAATCGCACCTGCTGCCCGGCGCGCTCACCCGCAACGACTCGCTGCACTTCGTCTGCCGCGACCAGAAGCTGCGGATCGAGAACGCCGGCACCGCCTGGACCCGGGATTACTCGGCCGGCCAGGAAATCGTCGTCCCGCTGAAGAACGGCGAGGGCCGGTTCGTCGCCGACGAGCACGTCCTGGACGCGCTGGAGGCCGAGGGCCGGGTGGTCGCCCGCTACGTCGACGTCAACCCGAACGGTTCGTACCGCGACATCGCCGGCATCACCAACGCCGCCGGCAATGTCGTCGGTCTGATGCCGCACCCGGAGCACGCCGTGGAGCCGCTCACCGGTCCGAGCACCGAGGGCCTGGGCTTCTTCACTTCCGTCCTGAAGCAGCTGGTGAACGCCTGATGAGCCTCGACACCGTCAAGAACGCCGAGCAGACCCCGGACTCCGCCCAGCCGTGGTCCGAACTCGGCCTCAAGGAGGACGAGTACGCCCGCATCCGCGAGATCCTCGGCCGCCGCCCGACCGGCGCCGAGCTCGCGATGTACTCGGTCATGTGGTCGGAGCACTGCTCCTACAAGAGCTCCAAGGTGCACCTGAAGCAGTTCGGCGAGAAGGTTCCGCCGAACGACGCGATGCTCGTCGGCATCGGCGAGAACGCCGGTGTGGTCGACGTCGGCCAGGGCTACGCGGTCACCTTCAAGGTCGAGTCGCACAACCACCCCTCGTACATCGAGCCGTACCAGGGCGCGGCCACCGGCATCGGCGGCATCGTGCGCGACATCCTCGCGATGGGCGCCCGCCCGGTCGCCGTGATGGACCCGCTGCGGTTCGGCGCCGCCGACCACCCGGACACCCGGCGCGTGCTGCCCGGGATCGTCGCGGGCATCGGCGGCTACGGCAACTGCCTGGGCCTGCCCAACATCGGCGGCGAGGTCGTCTTCGACTCCTGCTACCAGGGCAACCCGCTGGTCAACGCGCTCTGCGTGGGCGTGATGAAGCACGAGGACATCCACCTCGCGCAGGCCTCCGGCGCCGGCAACAAGGTCATCCTGTACGGAGCCCGCACCGGTGGCGACGGCATCGGCGGCGTCTCGGTGCTCGCCTCGGAGACCTTCGACGCGACCGGGCCCGCCAAGCGCCCGGCCGTTCAGGTCGGTGACCCGTTCCAGGAGAAGCTCCTCATCGAGTGCACCCTGGAGATCTTCTCCGAGAAGCTCGTCAAGGGCATCCAGGACCTCGGCGGCGCCGGTCTCTCCTGCGCCACCTCCGAGCTGGCCTCGGCCGGTTCGGGCGGCATGCGGATCGAGCTCGACACCGTGCCGCTGCGCGACAAGACGCTCTCGCCGGAGGAGATCCTCATGAGCGAGTCGCAGGAGCGCATGTGCGCCATCGTCGAGCCCGGCAAGGTCGACCGCTTCCTGGAGATCTGCGAGAAGTGGGACGTCATCGCCACCGTCATCGGTGAGGTGACGGAGGGCGAGCGGCTGGAGATCTTCTGGCACGGCGAGCTGGTGGTCGACGTGCCGCCGCGCACCGTCGCCCACGAGGGCCCGACCTACCAGCGCCCGTACGCCCGCCCGAGCTGGCAGGACGCGCTGCAGGCCGACGCCCCGAGTGCCGAGCGGCTCGCCCGCCCGACCACCGGCGAGGGCCTGAAGGCCGACCTGCTCAAGGTCGCCGGCAGCCCGAACCAGGCCTCCAAGTCCTGGATCACCGACCAGTACGACCGCTACGTGCTCGGCAACACCGTCCTCTCGGTGCCCGAGGACTCCGGCATGATCCGGATCGACGAGGAGACCAACCTCGGCGTCTCGGTCGCCACCGACGGCAACGGCCGCTACACCAAGCTGGACCCGTACACCGGCGCCCAGCTGGCCCTCGCCGAGGCGTACCGCAACGTCGCCGCCGGCGGTGCCAAGCCGCTCGCGATCTCCGACTGCCTCAACTTCGGCTCCCCCGAGGACCCGGACGTGATGTGGCAGTTCGCCGAGGCCACCCGCGGCCTGGCCGACGCCTGCCTGGCGCTCGGCACCCCGGTCACCGGCGGCAACGTCTCGCTGTACAACCAGACCGGCGAGACCGCCATCCACCCGACCCCCGTGGTCGCGGTGCTCGGCGTGATCGACGACGTCACCCGCCGCACCCCGATCGGCTTCGCCGAGGAGGGCCAGCTGCTCTACCTGCTCGGTGACACCGAGGACGAGCTGGGTGGCTCGGCCTGGACGCAGGTGGTCCACGACCACCTCGGCGGCCTGCCGCCCAAGGTCGACCTGGACCGCGAGAAGCTGCTCGGCGACATCCTGATCGCCGCCTCGCGCGACGGCATGATCGACGCCGCGCACGACCTCTCCGACGGCGGCCTGGGCCAGGCCCTCGTGGAGAGCTGCCTCAAGGGCGGCCACGGCGCCCGGATCATCGTGCCCGAGGGCCAGGACCCGTTCGTGTTCCTGTTCTCCGAGTCGGCCGGCCGCGCGGTCGTCGCGGTGCCGCGCAGCGAGGAGCTCCGGTTCAACGACATGTGCACCGCGCGTGGCCTGCCGGCCACCCGGATCGGTGTGGTCGACGGTGATGTCCTGGACGTCCAGGGCCAGTTCACCGTCTCGCTGGCCGAGCTGAAGGACGCCCACACCGGCGTCATCGAGGCCCTGCTCGCCTGATCCGCGTGCTCCGAGGGGCGGACGGTTCCACGGAACCGTCCGCCCCTCGGCGTATGTTGGGGCGCATGCCCGCCAAGTCCCGTACGTACCAGCCCGCCAAGGTCCAGGCCGCGCTGGTGGAGCAGACCACAGCGCTGCGCGACACCGTCCGGGCGCTCTGCGCCCGCCCGGACGCCGCCGACCTGCTCGCCCGGCCCACCCGGCTGGGCACGTGGACGGTGCGCGAGCTGATCGCCCACCTCGGCGTCCAGGTCGACTGGGTGCCCGCACACCTGGACGACCCGCTGGAGGGCCGGCCGCCGCTGGACCTGCCGCGGTGGGTGCGGCGGGTCGGTACGCTCGCCCCGCTGCTGGACGAGCAGGCCAGGACGCGGGCGGCGGGGGAGTACGGCGGTGACCCGGCCTCGGTCGCGGAGGCCTTCGGGCGGGCGGCCGACGGGCTGATCGCCGTCCTGGCGGACGCCGGCACGGCCGACCCGGGCCGGCGGTTCGAGATCCGGCTGGGCTCGATGACGCTCACCGACATGCTGGTGACCAGGCTGGTGGAGACGGTGGTGCACGCCGACGACCTGGCCGACGCGGTGGGCACGGCAGCCTTCCCGCACGCCCGGCAGGCGCTGGCCGCCGTCACCCGGCTGCTGGCCGACGCCCTCGCCGACCAGGCGCCCGGCGGCGCGGTCGAGCTGCGGATCCCGCCGTACGCCGTGGTGCAGGCCGTCGAGGGCCCCCGGCACACCCGGGGCACCCCGCCGAACGTGGTCGAGACCGACCCGCTGACCTGGATCCGGCTCGCCACCGGCCGGACGGACTGGGACGCCGCGGTGGAGGCCGCCGCGCTCTCGGCCAGCGGTGAGCGCAGCGACCTGCGGGCCCATCTGCCGGTCCTCGGGTAGGACGCCCGGGACCGGCCGGGGCCCTACGGGCGCAGCTGGGCGGCGAGCCGCTCGGTGGCCTTGCGGAGCGCCTCCCCGGTCAGGGCCTGCTCCGGCCCGGCGTCCGAGGAGCTCTGGGAGAGGGTGAGCGCGATGTCGCCCTTGCCGTTGGCCGCGACCCGGGCGACGCCCACCGACTCCGCGCCCGGGGTGAGCTTGGTCTGGCCGGCCGTCGGCTGCGCTTCGGCGAACCGGGTCAGCTGGTCGACGCCGATGCCCCCCGCCTTCTGGATGTACGGCAGCATCATGTTGATCGCGACCCCGTTCTCCGGCACGGCCAGCAGGTCGATCTGGATCGGGGCCGAGCCGACCGTGTAGGCGCAGGTCACCCAGGCGGTCGGGGGAGTGGCCGGGACCGAGGCCATCGAGGGCGGCGCGGAGAAGCCGGAGGGCCAGGGCTCGGCCGGCCTGCCGTTGCCGAGGTCGGTGGTGACCGCCGGCCCGCCCTTGGACCCGGGGGTCACCGGGCGGTCGATCCCGGCCGCCTTCAGCGCCGCCGGGAGGTCCAGACCGAACGGGCACGGGCCGGTCCCGGCGAGCCCCTGGGCGGTCGACCGGACGTGGTCGTAGGAGAGGCTGCCGGTGCCGGTGACGCCTCCGGAGGAGGAACAGGCGGCCGTGCCGAGGAGGATCCCGGCGGTGCCGGCCACGGTGAGGAGGCGGCGGCGCCCTGCTGCGGTGCGGTCTGCGGTCATGCGATCAGCCTAGAACGGCCTTGTACCGGTGGGTCGGTGAACGGGTATCGGATCCGTTCCGACGCGGGCGGGCTCCGGTCGGGCTCCGGGCGGGCTCCGGTCGGGCTCCGGTCGGGCGCGCTCTCCGGGCGCTCGGCCTGCCGCTCAGGACCTGCGGCTCAGAGCACCGACGGGCCGCTGAGGTAGCTGCCGTCCGCCGAGTACGGCCAGGCGTTGGGTTCGCAGCCCTTGAGGCCGTAGATCTGCTGCATCATCGCGGGCGCCGGCTTGCCCTTGCCCGGGCAGGTCTCGTGCCCGTGGCCGATCCGGTGGCCGACCTCGTGGTTGACGATCAGTGCCCGGTACTCGTCGATCGGTCCGCTGAACTGGGGTGAACCGGTGTTCCAGCGCTTGACGTTGACCAGCACCTGGTTGCCGACGTTGCAGTTCACCTCGCCGTGGGTGTCCAGTCCGGCGGCCCCGCAGATCCGGTCCACGGCGGCCGGCGACGCGATCTTCACGGTGAAGTCGTAGGCACCGCTCGACACCAGCTGGAAGCCGTTCCTGCGGTCGTTGGTCCAGCCCCGGGGGTCGGCGAGGATGCTCTGGACCTGGGCGGCGGCCGCGGCCGGATCGATCCCGATGCCGTCCTCGACCTCGACCCGGTAGCGGCGGACGGTGCCCTTGCCGACCGCCGCGGCCGCGCCCGGGGCGACGGTGAAGGTGCCCGCGCCCCGGGCCGGGCCCGGGGTGCCCGGCGAGGCCGGTCCGGGCGTCGGACCGGGAGCCGGTGGCGGGGGCGAGGTCGGGGTGGGCGCCGGGGTCGGGGTCAGGGCCGGGGTCAGGGCCGGGGCGGCGGGCGCGGCGGCGGGCGGGGTGCTCGCCTCGGGCGGGGCGATCCGGCCCTGCGCGGTCGGCCCGGTGGTCGGTCGCGGCTCGGGGCGGTCGAGCATGAGCAGTGCCCCGCCGAGGACGGCCAGCGCCGCCACCAGCGCGGTGATCATGCCGGGGCGGATCCGGCGGCGCCTGCGCCGGGCACCGGTGGCGCGGGGGCGGCCGGTGCGGGAGCCGCCGGTGCGTTCGCCGGCCGGGCCGGAGCTGCGCGCGCGGGAGCGGCGTCGGTCGGGTCTGGCTGCGGGCACGTCTGGGCTTCCTGTCGGACCTGTGGGGTCGCCAAAGCCGTTCGAACCTCTGTGCGCCCCCCTCGCACGGACCACCCTGACACGGAGACCCGACGGCTGTCCACGTACCGGATGCGCGTCCCGGCATGCGGCCGCCCCCGTACGGGCCGGAGGGCGGGTACGGGGGCGGCCGGGCCGGGCGGGTCGGCCCGGGGCGCTACCTGGGGGCGGGCGGGTCAGCCCAACGTGGCGGCGGCGGTCGGCGAGCTGTCCCGGAGGAACTGGGCGCAGCGCTCGGCCTCCTCCTTCTCGTCGATGGCGGCGGCGGCCCGGCCGAGGCCGTGCAGCGCCCGCAGGAAGCCGCGGTTCGGCTCGTGCTCCCACGGCACCGGGCCGTGGCCCTTCCAGCCCGCCCGGCGCAGCGAGTCCAGCCCGCGGTGGTAGCCGGTGCGGGCGTACGCGTAGGACTCGACGGTGCGGCCGGCGGCGAAGGCGTCGTCGGCGAGCTGAGCCCAGGCCAGCGAGGAGGTCGGGTACTTCGCCGCGACCTCGGCCGGGGAGGCGCCGCCGGCCAGCAGCTCCAGAGGAGCGGGCTCGGCGGGGAGGTGCGTCGGGGGCGGACCCCCGAGGAGGTTCTGGTGAATGCTCATGGCCCCCAGTGAACCACTGGGGGCCATGAGCCGGGGACCGGCCCGGGGAAAGCGCCGGGACTCCGGTGGTGCCTCGGGTCGGGCGGGTGCCCTGCTTCGGGCCCGCCTTACTTCGGGCGGGTGCCTTACTTCAGGCGGGTGCCGGCCGAGCGCAGCTGCTGGGCGGCCTCCAGCACGCGGGCGGCCATGCCGGCCTCGGCCAGCTTGCCCCAGGTGCGCGGGTCGTAGGTGTTCTTCTTGCCGACCTCGCCGTCGACCTTCAGCACACCGTCGTAGTTGCGGAACATGTGGTCCACGACCGGACGGGTGAAGGCGTACTGGGTGTCGGTGTCCAGGTTCATCTTCACGACGCCGTTCTCCAGCGCGGTGGCGATCTCCTCGGCGGTGGAGCCCGAGCCGCCGTGGAAGACGAAGTCGAACGGGTCGGTCTTGCCGTACTGCTTGCCGATCGCGTCCTGCAGCTCGCGCAGCAGCTCCGGCTTCAGGACGACGTTGCCCGGCTTGTAGACGCCGTGCACGTTGCCGAACGAGGCGGCCAGCAGGTAGCGGCCCTTCTCGCCCAGGCCCAGCGCCTCGGCGGTGCGGACCGCGTCGTTGACGGTGGTGTACAGCTCGTCGTTGATCTCGTGCGTGACACCGTCCTCCTCGCCGCCGGTCGGGGTGATCTCGACCTCAAGGATGATCTTGGCGGCGACGGCCTGGGCCAGCAGCTCCTCGGCGATGGACAGGTTGTCGTTGAGGGTCTCGGCGGAGCCGTCCCACATGTGCGACTGGAACAGCGGGTTGAGGCCCTTGGCCACGCGCTCGGCGGAGATCGCCAGCAGCGGGCGGACGTAGCCGTCCAGCTTGTCCTTGGGGCAGTGGTCGGTGTGCAGCGCGACGGTGATGTCGTACTTGGCGGCGACCACGTGCGCGAACTCGGCGAGCGCGACGGCGCCGGTCACCATGTCCTTGTTGTGCTGACCCCCCAGGAACTCCGCACCACCGGTCGAGATCTGGATGATGCCGTCGCTCTCGGCCTCGGCGAAGCCGCGCAGCGCGGCGTGCAGGGTCTGGGACGAGGTGACGTTGATGGCCGGGTAGGCGAACTTGCCCGCCTTGGCCCGGTCGAGCATCTCGTTGTAGACCTCGGGAGTTGCGATGGGCATGCGAATCCGCTCCTGTCGGGTTGCGGCGTACGGACGGTGCTGTCCGACGCTGTGTACGCCTGTTACGACTCCGGGGTACCGGGGCCGACGCGCGGCTCTGCGGGGCGGCCACCAGTACCAAGGTTCGAGGCGGCCACCGCGGTACGACAATGAGGGTGTTGCGACCGCGGTCCGGACGCCGGGAGCCATCTTCCCATCCCGGGCCCCGGCGCCACCATGTGGCCCGCCTGTCGGGACGGCCGCGCACGTGCGACGAAGGGATGACCACCGTCTCGCCCCCCGGGCGGAAGCCCGCGTCAAGACGGGCCCGCTATCCTGCGCCCGTGGACTACAACCAGCTGGCCGTCAACTTGCTCGACGCCAAATCACTGATCTCGTCCCTCGGTGCCATCGGGCTGATCGCGATCATCTTCGCCGAGACCGGCCTGCTGGTCGGGTTCTTCTTCCCGGGCGACTCACTGCTGATCATCGCCGGGGTCGCCTCCTCGAACGCCGCGTCGTCGGTGCTCGGGGAGGGCACGAAGCTGCCGATCGCGGCCCTGCTGATCGGCGCCCCACTGGCCGCCGTCGCGGGTGCCCAGCTCGGGCACCTGATCGGGGTGAAGGTCGGACCGAAGATGTTCGACAAGCCGGAGTCGAAGATCTTCCGGCGCGAGTACGTGCTGAAGGCGGAGGAGTACTTCAACAAGTTCGGGCCCGGCAAGGCCGTGGTGCTGGCCCGCTTCATGCCGATCGTCCGGACCTTCCTGAACCCGGTCGCGGGCACCCTGGAGATGCCGGCCCGGACGTTCTTCCTCTGGAACGTGATCGGCGGCGTGCTGTGGACCGAGTCCATGCTGCTGATCGGCTACTTCTTCGGTGACGCGCTCGCCCCGGTGATCGACAAGTACCTGATCCCCGCGGTGCTGCTGATCGTGCTGCTCTCGGTGTCGCCGATCCTCGTCGAGGTGGTGCGCGAGCGCCGGAAGAAGAAGGCCGGCGGTGCCGAGGCCGCCGACGCCGAGACCGCCCAGGCAGGTGCCGGGCGCCACCGCCGCGGCTGAGCGCCCCACGACGAACGGCCGGGGCCGGGGGGGGGGGGGGGGGGGGAAAAAAGCCCCCCCCCCCCCCGGGGGGGGGGGGCGGGGGGGGGGGGGGGGCGGGGGCGGGGGGGGGCGC